>CAZVOS010000477.1:0-3389 GCA_964628845.1 uncultured Bacteroidales bacterium
AAGATTCTTTAAATATTTAAATCTGATGTAGATATAATTTTATTAACGAAATAAAATGAAATAATAGAATAAATTTGCAGTATAAAACACTTAACATCTTCAATATTATGAACAAAAAACTAATTGCACTACTGGTAATCATCTTTGTGATTGTCTTTTTTTATCTTTATATCAAAGGGATATATAATAGGTTTGTTAGTATGGGAGAGCAAATTAATGGACAATGGGCTCAGGTAGAAACATCCTATCAGAGGCGTATGGATTTAATACCTAATCTGGTCAGCACTGTAAAAGGATATGCTGCACATGAAAAAGAAACGCTTGAGGGTGTTATTGAAGCCCGTTCTAAAGCAACATCTGTTAATATCAATGCTGAGAATATGGATGCTGCTGCATTTCAGAAGTTTCAAGAGGCACAGGATGGTTTAAGTTCTGCATTACAAAAACTGATGGTGGTTGTAGAAAGATATCCTGATTTGAAAGCCAATCAGAATTTTTTGGAGTTACAAGCCCAGCTCGAAGGAACAGAAAATAGAATCAGTAACGAAAGACGCAAATTTAATGAAGCAGTTCAGAGCTATAATGCACACATCAAAAAATTTCCTAACATGCTTTTTGCTTCAATGTTTGGTTTTAGTGTAAGAGATTATTTTAAATCGGACCCAGCAGCCGCAGAAGCACCTAAAGTAGAATTTTAATATGAGCATTTCAGCCAGATTTTTCTTTACAGATTCAGAAAAAAAAAGCATTGTTGACACTATTAAAGAAGCCGAAAAGCTTACTTCTGGTGAAATACGTGTGCATCTTGAAAACACTTTTAAAGGTGATATCTTTGATAATGCCGTTTTTATCTTTGAAAAACTAAAGATGCACAAAACTAAAAACAGAAATGCTGTATTAATATATGTAGCAGTAAAGAAAAGGGAATTTGCCATTATTGGTGATGCAGGAATAAATCATATTGTGGGGCAGAATTTCTGGGACGATGTAAAAATACTCATGACTTCATATTTTATTGAAGGAAAATATGCTGAAGGCATATCTAAAGCTATTATTGAAATAGGCAAAAAGTTAAAGACCTACTTTCCATACATGAATGATGATGTTAATGAATTGCCTGATGACGTTTCAATAGGTAATAATTAAGCAAATAAATACTTTAAATGTTAAAGCTTCTGTTATATAATATTCTACATTTCCTGAAGCAAAATTACAGGTATATCAATAAGGGAATTCTTCTTTTGTTATGCTTGTTTATTATTGTTATGTTGTATCCAAAGACAATTAAATTCAAATATGAATTTCATAAAAGTAAGCCCTGGCTACATAATGATTTAATTGCTCCATTTGACTTTTCGATATATAAAACAGATAAGGAGGTTGAAGAAGAGACCTATGAATTATTAAAAAACTTTAATGCTTATTATAATTATCTCGATACTGTTCAGGATTTTTCATCAAGACTTTTTTTAAGGCAATTAAATATTGAAGCTCATAATAAGCCCGATGTTTTTAAAGATGGTGTTAAAGAAAAATACTTTGAAACAGGGAAGCATATTTTGGATATTATTTTTTCGAACGGAATTATTAAACTCAATGAAACTAACGACACTGTAAATCAGGTTTATCTATATTTAATAAAAGATAATATTGCAACAGAAAGGGAGTATAATACTTTTTATACAATAAATCAGGCCAACAATGCCATTGACAGTCTGCTGAATGATTACAGAAGTCTTAAAAAAGAGATATTACAGCCCATGTTGCAGAATGTGCTGGCATATAATGTCATATATGATGATGCAAAAACTTTCAAGAATAAAGAAATCATACTTCAGAACATATCACTAACCAGGGGCTTTATTCAACATGGTGAAAAGATAATATCAAAGGGCGACCTTATTACACCAGAGAAATACGCTGTCATAGAATCACTCAAAAGAGAATACGAGAACCTTTTAGGTACATCTCAGAGGTATTATATGACACTTATCGGTCAAATTATTATTGTTGGTATATTATTGCTTGTGTTATTTCTCTTCATTTACAATTTCAGGATTAAAATATATGAAAATAACAAGAAGCTCTTATTTATAATTATACAGGTTATTTTAATGGTTATTATTACAAAACTGATAGTTGCGTATAACATTTCCCTATTATATATGATACCAGTATGTATCACCCCAATAATTATAAGGGCTTTTTTGGATACACGCTTAGCCATTTTTGTACATGTAATTACTGTGGTACTTATCAGTAATTTTGCACCCAACAGTTATGAATTTGTCATATATCATTTAATTGCAGGTATAGTTGCTGTTTTGAGTATAATAAACATGACAAAACGCTCACAATTGTTTTACACATCACTTTATATTTTTAGTACCTATTTTATTTTTTATATTTGTTTTTCATTAGTTTTTGATGGCAGTTTACAGAGTGTTGATTCATCTTTATTCCTGCAATTTGGTATCAGTGCCCTTTTAAATCTTTTAGCATTCCCCTTGATATTTTTTTATGAGCGTTTATTTGGTTTCCCAACAGATTTTTCGTTGATGGAGCTTACAAATACCAACAATCCTTTGTTGCGTGAACTTGCGAGCAAAGCACCAGGAACATTTCAACATTCGTTACAGGTAGCTACATTAGCAGAAGAAGCTGCATATTTAATTGGAGGAAACCCATTACTTGTAAGGGCGGGTGCCTTATACCATGATATTGGGAAAACATGTTATCCATACTATTTCATTGAAAATCAAAAATCGGGCATTAATCCACATGAGGATTTATCTTACGAAGAAAGCGCCAAAATAATTATAAGCCATATAGTAAAAGGCATTGAACTGGCAAAAAAATACAAATTACCTGAATACATTATTGATTTTATTAGAACACATCAGGGAACAAAAAAAACTGATTTTTTCTATAAAATGTCTTTAAAGGAAAATAAACCCGATGATGTCAATATTGATAGTTTTACATATCGTGGCCCCCTACCCTTTTCGAAGGAGACTACTGTGCTGATGATGGCAGACGCTGTTGAAGCTGCATCAAGGAGTCTGAAGAATTATGATGAAGAAAGTATTGACACTTTGGTAGAACGTATTATTGATAATCAAATTGCTGAAAATCAATTTGTTCGCTCTGAAATAACCTTTAAAGATATCAGTGATATAAAGAAAATATTTAAGAAACAACTACTTAATATTTATCATGTACGCATTGCATATCCCCAATAATTTTCATCACGGTTTGCAAATGTCATAATAGAATTTTATATTTGCAATTCCTTATGAAATATTGATTATTGATGCGGATTATTAAGCTGAATTTACTTTTATTAATTTATATTTTATTAAACTCTACTGTATATATCTTTGCTCAGG
>CAZVOS010000478.1:0-3386 GCA_964628845.1 uncultured Bacteroidales bacterium
AACCTGATTAGCGTCGGAGCGCTGTTCAGACTTATGCACTGGCTAGGAGCAAGTATTCTGCTTGTCTTGGAACTGGGAATGTTTAGTATCGTTTTCTTACCTATGGCATTTATACAAAGTTATAAAGACAATGGCAAGAAATACAAGTCTTTATATATTGCAGGTTTTATTTGCTGCTTTATTACATTCATCGGTGCCATGTTTAAAATACAACATTGGCCTGGCGCAGCTTGGTTTTTGATGATAGGCATACCATTGCCTTTTATTTATTTTTTACCACTGTATGTCTATCACCACAATAAGTCGAAAGAGAAGTCTATGCTTAACCTACTGGGTGTGATGTTTATGATGGTGTATGTGGCACTGTTTACTTCTATTCTGGCACTGAATGTAAGCAGAAATGTTCTTGAGGCCTTTAATACAGGAGGAAATGATATAGTAAGAACTAACGAAATCCTCGCACTTAAGAACCAGCAATTGTATGAAGCTATTGGAAAATCGGATGTTACAGAGCAGTTGAAAGCTAAATCAAATGCTATCTGTGAACAAATAAATGAGATAAAAGTCTCTTTGGTAAAAGCATCAGGAAATTCTGATTCAGAGACATTAGAATCGGATTCTAAAATCAATTTAAGTGCAATTCACGCAAAAGATGAGACGTCCCGTACAATAAAAATAATGAGAGGCGGGGATGGAATGTCGGGGAGAGCTGCCGATTTAAAAGAAGAAATCATTAAGTATCGGGAATTTCTCAAATCTATCGCTTCCGATAATGAAAAACTGATTGAAGAGATTGATGAACTTCTCAGCACAAGCGATATTGAAGAGATGCGTTATGGTGAAAAAATGACAATATCATGGGAAAACGATTTTTTTCCTTATGGTGCATTTCTGATAAGCATTATTGGCAATCTCGATTGTATTGCAAGCAATGTAAAGATGGCTGAGGGAGAAACACTTAGCTATCTGGCAGGAAAATAGAAGTTTAAAATATACATGATAATCTTTACCATAAACACACTCCTGCCCATTTATTAATTTCTCTCACATGAGGTATTTGTTTATTTTGGGTAGAAGTAATGACACGCTTTTGTAATTCATAAATAAAATCATCAGTAAGTTTAATGGCTTTGAGTTTTTCTGTATCTATCTGTCCCCAGCCCCCTTTAAATACATTTTCGATACTTTCGATATAAGCTGTAGTGAATGCCCCATTACTTAATACAGGGGACTCGTAAGCCACATCGGTGCCTGCTGAAGCTGTTAAGACAGTGATACCTTGTTGAGAGCTGATATTGTCGAAGAGTTGGGCCATGATATCTGAGACTCTTTCTTCGTAAGCATTGTCATAAATAAGCGCAGTCATACCCCGTTTATCATTTGATGCGGTTTTATTTTCTGCAACTTGCTTACCATCTTTCTCAAAAATATCTCCGCTGTGGCAACTGTCCATTATCAACAATTTACGTACAGTTTTAATTTTATTCAAATAGGTGATTATTTCATCGTATCCTAAACCATAAGCATCTGGTTTCTTAAAATCCATGTCGTAGGGTGCAAACCAGTAATTTAAACTGGTATCGAGCACACCATGACCTGCAAGGAAGAGAATAATCTGGTCATTTGGCCCTGCAGAGATGTAAAAATTCTCAAGCGTTTTCACAATGTTATCTTTATTTGCTTTCTGATTTGTAAGAACTTCTATAAAGACATTCTCGAAAGATACGGGCTTTAGAGCAGTGTATTGGCTAATATAATCATCAAGAAGAAACTCTTTCTTTTTACCAACAGGAGGGCTTATTCCGAGCCATTTTAACACACCCCCTGTATTATTAATCCCATTATAAGTATTGAATGCATATTTTATATAATCCTTCTTAATTTTTCCTTTATTAATATCAATTACATAGTAATTATACGAAGCTCCTTCATCCTCATACAGTATCTGCAGGCAGGACAACATGGTATTGCTTTTATCAAAATGATAAGAATTTCTGTACTGCTCATGTTTTATATCTTCCAGCATTATTTTTTTTACCTCCTCCCCACTGTTCTCAACAAGCCATAATTCGTCATGCATTGCATACAATAGATATGAGCCATCAGACGATACTGAAAGAAGTTCGGGTTTAAGGAAAGTTTCAAATTCTACCTTTTTCTGTTTCACTAAAATGCCCTGAGCATTATAAAAACTTAGTACTGATTGGTATGTAGAATTATTATATACAATTGTGTCAGTAACCCATATATCATCACTCAAAGAAAAGAATTTAATATTGTCTGGCAGTATGGTTTTCACAGAAATGTCTTCCATAAATAAATATTTATACCATGCGCCCTTTTCATCTTTATAATAAAATCCGTCATTATTGTATGAGGGTATGAATAAGGGTTCTAAAGAATACGTATTAAAATAAAGTTCGGGAAGTGAAATTTTCTTTCTTCTTTCATTTTTAAAATCCCATAAAAAATAAAAGCTGTCAGTTTTTTCGAGCCAGTAATAACCCTCATAATCAAGCTGTTGTAAGTAGTTAAAGTAATGGGTTCCTCCATAGTTACTTGTTGAAAAACGAATCTCTTCATCTCTCTTTCCTGTATTAAATACATTCACAGTAAAATGTTCACCAAAAAATTTATCTTTAAAAGAACCAATCTCAGGTACTGATGATGTATCTCCATACAGAAGCGCCAAATCAATGGCATCTTTATCGGCAAAAGTCAAATTGAAAGCATTATCTGAATAATCAGATACACCAATGGCAAGCAGGTATAAGTTGGAAGTATGTTCAGAAGCATTGCATAAGATGAAGTGTTCTGTCTCTTCTGACTGCACGCCATGTGCATTGTTTATTTTAATATTCAGGATGTTCTCACCCTTCACCAGAGGAATATTACAGTTTATAAACCTGCAAACAGAGTCTTTATCCGTAAAAGCATAGTCTTTACTAATAACATCCGAATTATTAATTTTTATTTGAAGTCTTAAAGTGTTTATAATAGAATCCACAATTTCAAGAGAAAGGGATACTTCTTTTTTGTTTGAAACAGAGATGTTTTCAGCCCCATCGTAAGTAATCTTTTTTATTTCTGGTCTTGAAATTTTATGGAGGTTAGATATGCTTTCCTCCAGATATTTTTTCTGACGTATATACGAGGTCTTTTCGAGCATTTCAGAATAAAACCCATCCGTTTGACCAAAAAGAGTAAGGACTTCTTCAGGTTTGTTGTAATAGTTTTCGACAGATTTAAAAGGGATGTGCTGTTCATCATTTTCAGCATACAGATAAGTTGTAACATCTGTATTGGCAGAGAAAAACCCATTATTTTTCAAAATAACATGTGTTCTGCTGTCGGGATGTAACATAGAGCCATTAAGAGTCATGGTT
>CAZVOS010000479.1:0-3371 GCA_964628845.1 uncultured Bacteroidales bacterium
TGGAATATCGATAAACTTTTCTACTCCTGCAAAATCGATAATTTCTTCTAATTTACTGTTTATTTCTTTTCTACTCATTCCATGCAGAGTGCCATTCATAAATATATTTTCTCTGCCTGTAAGTTCAGGGTTAAAGCCAGTCCCAACTTCAAGAAGACTGTTTACCCTGCCGCGTAATATGGCTTTGCCTGTAGTAGGAGAAGTTATTTTGCTTAGTATTTTGAGTAATGTGCTTTTACCTGCTCCATTTTTACCTATTAATCCAACTACTTCACCCTGTTCTATTTGTAAATTAATATCTTTTAGTGCCCAAAATATATTATTATTGTCATTATCTTTAAAGCTTGTCAAGCTCCTTATTTCTTTAAATCTTCTATAAGGCGATATTAAATAGTCTAAAATGGATTTATTAGCTGAAGAAGAAGCCGCATCAATTAAACGATACCTTTTACTTAGATTGTATGTTTCGATTGCAAAATTGCTCATAAATCGGGTATTTATAACGTATCAACTATATTGGGTTCTCTTATTCGAAAAATTACGGCAGAAACATAAAGTAAAATTAAAGAAATAATTAAACTTATGCCCAAATACATCCATGGTATTTGAGTTCCGATAAGAGCACCTCTAAAGCTTTCAATTAAAGCCGCTCCGGGATTAAGTAAATACAAGCATTGATATTTTTGTGGGATAGTTGTTAGTGGGTATGCTAAAGGCACTGCGTAAATATAAAAACGCATGAAATAACCCCAAAACTTGCTGATGTCCTTGTATTGCAATACGAAAGTGGAGAGTAATAAGCCAATGCTAATACCATAAATCATCATTATCAGCAATATAGGAATAATCATAAAAATCTGAATATTAGGATAATATCCAAAAAATGCCATTAATATCAATGTGAGAATAAACTGTAAAATAAAATCAGGAAGTTTAATAATACTTGGAATCAAAGGAATAAAAATACGTGGAAAATAAATTTTTTGAATTATCCCCGATTCATTCAGCAAACTTCCAATTCCTCCATTCATACATCCACTGAAGAAACCCCAGCCTAAAACAGCAGTAGCGTTGAAAATAACATAAGGTATTTCACCTGTATTAATCTTTACTATAGTACCAAAAACCAAACTGAAAAATACGATATTAAAAGCAGGTTCAAAGAATACCCAAAAATATCCAAAAACTGTTTGTTTCATCTGGGCTTTATAGCCGTTTAAAATTTTAAAATATAACATGTCCTTATATCGGACAATCTCTTTTAAATCAATGGGTTTCCATGGATTGGATGCTTCAATTACAGTGTAATATATATCTTTCTTCGCTTTAATAATTAAAATATTTTTTTGCAAAAATACAATAAATATTAAATTTGATTAATTTTGAATAGATTAAAAAATAATATTCTATGAATAATAAATCGTATTATGACGAAAACTACTTTAAATGGCAAAAAGAATTGGGCGAATTTGGGGGGTGGGCTGAGCTTCATAAATTTATTTATTATATTAAATCTGATTTTAATATAATTGACTTTGGATGTGGTGGTGGCTTCTTGCTTAAAAATATCATTTGTAAAGAAAAAATAGGTGTGGAAATTAATGAGTTTGCAAGAAAGAAAGCAGAAGAAAATGGGATTAAAACGGTCGAATATATTTCTGAGCTTCCTGACAATTGGGCAGATTTAATAATCTCAAATCATGCTTTAGAACATGTACATTCTCCCCTCGATGTACTGATCCAATTAAAACCAAAGTTAAAGAAATATGGTACTATTGTTTTTGTTGTACCTTGTGAAACAATAAAAACAAAGTTTTATCCTGGTGATATAAACAAACATTTATATTCTTGGGGACCTATGACGCTTGGAAATTTATTTAATGAAGCCGGATATAAAGTATATCAGGTAATACCATATATACATAAATGGCCACAACATTATCAGAAAATTGCCTCATTATTTGGGAGGAGATGGTTTAATCTGATATGTATGTTGAATGCAAGAATAAAAAGAGACGGTTATCAGGTTAAAGTGATTGCAAAAAATGAATAAATTTTAAGATAATTAGTAAGATGATTTCTTTATAAAACAACTAGTGTTTTAAAATTGAAAAAATAGTTTATTTTTGCACCAAATCAAAACTTAAAATATGACACCTCTTGTTAGTATTATAATGGGCAGCACATCTGATTTAAACATTATGGAAGAAGCTGCTAAATTCTTAAATGACATGGAAATACCATTTGAATTGAATGCCCTTTCGGCTCACAGAGTTCCTGAACAGGTTTTAGATTTTGCAAAAAATGCCCATAAGAGAGGTATTAAAGTTATAATTGCAGGAGCTGGTGGAGCAGCCCATCTGCCTGGTGTAATTGCAGCTGTAACACCTTTACCTGTAATTGGTGTGCCTATCAAAGCTTCAATATCCATCGATGGTTGGGACTCAATTTTATCAATATTACAAATGCCTGCTGGAATACCTGTTGCAACAGTAGCTCTAAACAATTCGAAGAATGCAGCCATACTTGCATTACAAATAATGGCTACAGGTAATGAAGACTTGTTAAATAAAGTGATTAAATTTAAAGAAGAACTTAAAGGTAAAATTCTTTCAGCCAATAAAGAATTAGATAAAATAAAATATAATTTTAAAGTATAAGTGAACTCTATACTTTATGCGTTTTAAATAAATTTTGGATTATAAACAAATAAAAAACTAATTATGAATTTACAGGAATTTAAAAACAAACACAAACTTATTAAAGAATGGACCTATGAACTTAAGCCAGTTCAGAAGGGCTATAACATGAGAACACTTTATGTGAATGTGGGTAATAATGAAATTAAAGAAAAACCAGTTTCTCCATTGATGAAAGAGAAATTTACAGGGGGTAAGGGTTTTGGGCTTAAACTCTTATGGGATGCTACCAAACCAGAAACTAAATGGAATGACCCCGAAAACGAAATTGTAATTAATACGGGCCCCATTTGTGGTGTAACTCAATATTCAGGCACGGGTAAATCTCTTGTAGTTACTATTTCTCCTCAAACTGATATAGTGATTGATAGTAATGTAGGTGGATTTTTCGGTCCCTTTATGAAATTTTCTGGTTTCGATTCAATGGAAATTCAAGGCAAAGCCACTTCAGATGTAATTATCTTTATTGACGGAGTTAATGGAAAGATAGAAGTTTATGATGCGTCCAAACTTCCACTCGATTCACATGTCTTAGCCGAAGAGCTTCATGAAATATTCTCAAATGATGAACGAGATAAAATGAATGTATCTGTTGTGTCGGCTGGTACAGCAGCTCAGAACTCTCTTATTGGCATGCTTAACTTTACATTCTACGATATGAAGCGTAAAGTG
>CAZVOS010000480.1:0-3367 GCA_964628845.1 uncultured Bacteroidales bacterium
TAAAAGATTTTAAGAAAGAAATGAGCGAAAGCCAGACCCGTAGGGGGACGCCCAAATTATAAAAAGATTATTTGTGAGGCGGCATAAATAGGGTGGGATAGGAGGTAAAAATTGAAAAAAAGGTATTGAATAGCGTAGCGATTTAAAATGCGGCAGGACGACGGCAGAGAGTGAGCGAAAGAAGTATGAAAGAGCGAAAGAACGGTAGGAGGACGAGAGCACTTTTAAAATTCAATGTTTTTTTAATGATTTTATCAGATAAAAAAGAAAAGGGTAATCGAAGTAAAAAATTTATTCGGAGGAGAGCCAGCGCCACAAAAAATTTGGGCAGCGGCTCTCCGGAGTTTTTTACAAAGATTGTTCTTTTAAATACCAAAAAGAGAAAGAGGCATACTGAGGGTAGGGGTATTTGTGTCAGGTGGAAGGCGAAAATTCTTTTAAAATTAAAAGATTGTGAGAGTGGAAGCCGGTTGACGACAAAGGAAAAAAAATAAATTTTATAAACTAGGTTGCAATTTTAAGTTTTGATAGCTTTTCAAGCTTTATAAAGTAATTATTCCAAAGTATTTTATTGGAAGTAATTCTATTTACAGGATTTGAAGCATCATTATATAAGAATACACGAATAATTTCACCCTTGTCGTTACGTTGGATAGAGCCAGTGTTATTTTTATCGGCTAAATTGATTAAGAAATTTTCTGTTATGCCAACATATTTTGTATAAACAGGTAATTCTAAATAATCAATACCTGGAAACTTTTTTAAACTGTAATCGTTGTAACCGATAGGGAGATATTCACGGTTGAATGCCATCCAGCAGCCATCATGGTTTTTTGCTATACCATAAGGTAAATTTATATTGAAGAATTTGTTAAGCATATAGTTGTTTTTAAAGGTTTAATAAATTCCAATTATTCAAGTATTCTTTCCCAGCATTCCTTAGCGTTGAAAGGTTAATGCCTTTTCTTGTCCCTTTGGGGTTGTGATACATTAAATCTTTTGCTTTATCATAAGGCACAATATAGATTTCAGGGACAACAGTTGGGTCTGCAATTTTGTTTTTGAAGGATAGGAAAACAACAAAGTGGTATGGTTTGCTTAAGGCTTCATTATGGTTATCTAGAGGGAATAGGGTAGTGCCCTGCAAACCTTTAACATCAATGGTAATTTGTTTTTCATCGTTCAGGTTCAGGATGATATCAATACTTTTTTTGTTGCCCAGTGTAATATAGGCATCAAAGCCTAGTCTGTAAAGCGTTGCGAGGATGTAATATTCAGATGCGAGGTTGGTGTTGTAGGGTTTCATTAAAAAAGATTTTAATTTTTATTATCTCATACTCCCCCTCACCCAACCAAAAATCCGGACACACCACCCTTACCTCCTCATAAGTAAGTTCGTATTGCATGATATATTTAACTATTTGTTTTTCAATTTTTTATTATCATTTTTTGGTGGTAAAAAGTTCTCACCTGTAACAACTTTTTTACCCGTTTTCTGTTCTAGGGCTAAGCGTGCATCTTTTGCAATTTTACCTCCTTTTTTACCTGCTGTTGCATTTTCTGTTATTCCTATGGCTTCGTCAGTTTCGGCTATCTGGCGTGTAGATAACTCTGCAAGGGCTGTAAATATCAATTCAGCTTCACTCATGTGATCTCTGAGATTCTGTTGTTTTAAACCTTTTAAATCTTTGTGTTTTTTTACAGTAAGCCCAGTCCATTCCTGATGAATTATATTTGTAAGAAAAGCAAATTCTTCCGATTTTTCGACACCACTCTTTTTCCAGTAATCGGTTAATTTATTACGTGTTTCCTGACCTGTCATGCGTTGTTGAATCCATTTTTCGCTTCTGCCCAGTTTTTGCCAGTTTTCTCTTGCCCTGTCTAAACTTTGTTCGGGGTTATTTATTTCTTGAATACGCTCATAGCCAACTTTAGCAAGCCACTGTTTGAACGGTTCCGCTTTTGGAGAAGGTATAGATTGAATGATTCGAAAGATGTCTTTTACATTCCCAGCAAGGGTTTTGCGTTTTTTACCATGAGTAATCATTTCTATCTGGGGACAATTTGTCCCTATGTAGAGACCCAGTTCCGAATCACGTTTTCGTAATTTTTTTAAATAATCAGTGGGATTAACGCTTTCGGTTAATGCCTCAACAATATCTACAACCGAAAAAAACCATGTTTCGGTTTCTTTATCAAAATACCTGCGTACCTTCTTGTTTTCAAAAACGGCTACCGATTTATTATTTTCCATATTATTCTATTTTAATGTTATTATAATCCCCCTCACTCAACCAAAAATCCGGACACACCAACTTTACCTCTTCATAAGTCAATTCATAAAGCTTGAATACAAGCTCGTCTATCTGGCGCTCTAACGAGGTTGTATCGGCTTGGGGGTTATCTTGTTTGATTTCTGAAATGGTTTTACCCAATTCATAGAATAGTTTATTGTTTATATCAGGTTTAAAAGGTAAGTCTTCAACCATTTGTTTTGAAAAATTAATACCACCATCAATACCTAGCGAACTAAAGGATTCTTTTAAATAAAAAGAAATTAATTTAGAATTTAATAAACATAACAATGAATATCCGTTATGATTAGATTTTATATTTTTAATAATTATTGTTGATTTACTTGATAAATACTCTCCGCCAGAATCAAAAAACGCTTCAAAATATCTCATCCCAGAAATAGCTATTTTTGGACAATTCTGTTGTTCAAATCTTTTAGGGAGATTCTTTTGTAATTTAATTTTATTTACAATAGGGTGTTTATATTTTTCTTTAAGATAAGATGTAGTTTTAACACCCCAGTTGTTTTTAAACGGATCTATTGAACCAGTTGTTATAAGTTTAAAGGCATTGCTTGCATCTAAATTATCTTCAACAATATTACATAGTAAATATGCTTCAGTTGTAGAAAAGGGATTTTCAACGTTGTAAAAATCCTTTATTTTTTTTTCATAATTTAATAATGAATTTAGTAAATTGAAATTTCTCGATAATAGTGTGCCCCAGTTTTCTTGTGATAATTGATTATTAGAAGCATTGCTAACAAAATTTAATTTCCAATCAGTATGGAATTCAAAAACTGATGGTTTGTTTCGTGAATATCCAAAAGAGAAAATAATAGGTGTATTTCCAGCTTCAAATACTTTTATATCAGAACAATTAACTATTTTAATGAAATAATCTTTGAAAAATTTTCTAATTTCTTTTCCATAAGGGGCAGATAACCATTTGTTCGGGACTATATATGTACTATATCCTTTAATTTTAAGCAAATTAAAAGCTTTTTCAAAAAATGCAATATATAAGTCCCAATTCCCCTTTGTATATTTATATGTTTTTGCAATATTTTCTC
>CAZVOS010000481.1:0-3364 GCA_964628845.1 uncultured Bacteroidales bacterium
TTGAACGTATTGTAGCTTTATAACGACCAAAGACTTTTTCGCAGGCAGATGAAATTTCTCCCAGACTGGCTCTTTTGCGTGCAGCATCTACCGACAGGGCGAGAAGGTTTCCATTTCCTGTTTCACAAGCCGCTGTGATGGCTTTCAACGCCCCCTGTACATCTTCTTCTTTTCGCTCCTGGCGAAGTTTATTAAGACGCTCTATCTGTGATAACCTGACGGCTGTATTATCCACATCTAATATATCAATAGGGTCTTCCTTTTCGAGTTTGTATTTGTTAACACCCACTATCGTTTCCTGCCCTGAATCTATACGTGCTTGTTTGCGTGCAGAGGCCTCTTCTATACGCATCTTTGGAATGCCTGTTTCGATGGCCTTAGCCATACCTCCCAGCTCTTCCACTTCCTGTATGAGTTGCCATGCTTTATGAGCCAGCTCATGGGTTAGACTTTCAACATAATAAGAGCCGGCCCAAGGGTCAACAGCTTTGCATACATGAGTCTCCTCCTGAATATATATCTGTGTGTTACGGGCAATACGTGCCGAAAAATCGGTAGGTAAAGCAATGGCTTCATCGAGTGCATTGGTATGAAGGGACTGCGTATGACCGAGTACAGCTCCCATAGCTTCTACACAAGTGCGAGCCACATTGTTGAAGGGGTCTTGTTCGGTAAGACTCCAGCCAGACGTCTGACAATGTGTGCGCAGAGCCATAGATTTGGGATTCTTAGGATTAAATTGCTTAACAATTTTTGCCCACAGCATACGGGCTGCACGCAATTTGGCTATTTCCATAAAGTGGTTCATGCCCACACCCCAGAAAAATGAAAGTCGCGGTGCAAAAGAATCTATATCCATACCTGCATTGATACCAGCCCTCAAATATTCAAGACCATCGGCCAATGTATAAGCCATTTCAATATCTGCTGTAGCACCTGCTTCCTGCATATGATAGCCACTGATACTTATAGAATTGAACTTAGGCATATGCTTGGATGTAAACTCAAAAATATCAGCAATGATTTTCATGGAGGGCAATGGAGGGTAAATGTAGGTATTACGCACCATAAATTCCTTTAATATGTCGTTTTGGATAGTGCCAGTAAGCTTTTCCATACTCACACCCTGCTCTTCGGCTGCCACTATATAGAAGGCAAGTACCGGCAAAACAGCACCGTTCATGGTCATCGAAACAGACATCTTTTCTAATGGTATCTGGTCGAAAAGTATTTTCATGTCGAGAATGGAATCTATAGCTACACCTGCTTTCCCAACATCACCTACAACTCGTTCATGGTCCGAATCGTAACCCCTGTGGGTGGCTAAATCAAATGCCACCGACAATCCCTTTTGACCGGCTGCCAGATTACGCCTGTAAAATGCATTCGACTCCTCGGCAGTCGAAAAACCCGCATATTGCCTTATCGTCCAGGGCTTCATCACGTACATAGTCGAATAAGGCCCACGCAAAAATGGAGGCAGTCCTGCTGCATAATCCAAATGTTCAATATCCTGCAAATCATCCTTCCCATAAACATCCTTTACTGGTATCTGCTCAGATGTAATCCATTCTTTAGTTATTTTATTCTTGTTCTCCCATTCTTTATATGATAATACGGTGTTCACTTTCCTGAAATCCACCTTGCTAAAATCTTTACGCATATATAAGCTTTTATAATTATATTATTCCTAATTTTCTGTTGAGACCCATTAACGCATCCACTACATTGGTACGCATGTGTATAAAATCACCTGCTCCTGCTTTTCTTAAAATCTCTATTGATTCGACAGGATTGCCTGCAACAATGATGATTTTATCTGGAGATATTTTCTTGAGTTCTTTAACAATCTCGATGCCCGTTGTGGCATATTCTTCGTCAGAACTGCACAGCACTACTATTTCTGCACCACTCTCAATGGCTGCTTTAACACCATCACTGATATTTTTAAAGCCGTTATTGTCAATAACTTCATAGCCAGCACAGCAAAAGAAATTTAACGAGAACCCTGCCCGTGCCTTTCGCATGGATAAATTGCCAAAACTGAACAAAAAGACTTTAGGGGCAGCGTTACCCTTGCTGATGTAATCCTCGGTAGCTAATCGCAATGCTTCAAACGACTGAGCCAGACGAACTTCCTTCTTTGCTTTTAACTCAGATGGATTTGATTTGGGCTTTAATTTATCAAGCATACGTTCTGTATAATTCGGAAATTGATTGATGCCCAATAAAATCTGACGCTTTGTTGCCAAATCATCTTGCTTTTTAATTGCAAACTCTTCAATAGCATTATTCAAAGAGCCACTTTTTGCCAATTCAATATATCCACCCTTATTTTCTGTATCCAAAAATAAATGCCATGAGCCATCAGCAACAATATCGGTTAAGTTTTCAATGTAATAAGAACCAGCACTCACATCAGTAACTTTATTAAAGTATGATTCCTCTTTGAGTAAAATTTGCAGATTACGGGACACCCTTTCAGAAAGATTATCGGATGTTTTATATGCAACATCAAACGGAAGTATGGTCATGGAGTCGCAACCACCTATTGCAGCCGACATAGCTTCGGTAGTATTACGCAGCATATTGACGTAGGGGTCGTATATAGTTTTATTCCACAGCGACGAAATACTGTGTATGTGCATATACGATGAATCGTTATAAACTGGCTTGTATTGCTGGGCAATAGCCGACCACAACAAACGGGCTGCACGGAGTTTGGCTATCTCAAGGAAATAATTGGAACCGGTGGCAAAGGTAAATTGCATCCTCTGTAATATATCGTCTGCATCTTGCCCTTTTGACGTTAGTTGGCTCAGGTATTCATTACCTATGGCTAATGCATAACCCAATTCTTGTGTTAATGAGCCCCCGTAATTACTTATGAAATGGGCATTGATATTGATAATTTTTATAAGAGGAAAATCCCGTTTAGCCATATCAAATAATTGTGAAAGTTCCACAAAATTACTGTCGATGGATGCATAGAAGCTATTGTGAGCTAGAAAATAACCAAGATTATCAAAGTTAAAAGAACCTTTGAGCTTCTTACTGTCGTAACCCATCTCATGTGCCGTCCTTACAAGCAAGTCAGCGAGCTGCAGATATGAAGATGCCCCAAAATAATGGATAGAGACCTCTTCGATATTAATGCCTTTGAGCATTGTAGTTATATCCTTTAGGTTTTTGCAGTTCGAAACATTAAGAGCCAGTGATTCAGCACCGTTTTTTAATGCCTCAACAGCTCTTGTGTTAGCATCTGCTGGACTCTCTGTTTCAATATCCTGCCTTATTATCCAGTCATTGCCCTTTTTATTACCCCGTACAAATGGGGTGTGGCATGGTAATGAATCAGCAAAAG
>CAZVOS010000482.1:0-3359 GCA_964628845.1 uncultured Bacteroidales bacterium
ACAAACAACTCCTCTGCTTTTGGCGGTGGCATTAGTTGCAATTACAGCAGTCCTCAAATTTTAAACAATACCATTTCAAACAATATTGCATATTCAAGTGGTGATGGTGGCGGCGGAATTTCATGCAATACAAGCAATGCTGTCATTGCCGGTAATATTATTTCCGGCAACACTGCCCCACTTGGTAGCGGCGGAGGTATTTGTATTAGTTCTGGCGGCCCTGTAATTATCAATAATACAATTATAAATAATTCGGCTGCAACCGGTGGCGGTGGTGGTATTTATTGCTGCTACAGCAGCCCTGCCATTATTAATAATACTATTTCTAATAACAGTGCTGCAGTGGGAGGCGCATTGTTTTTTACTTTATACAGCAGCCTGTCTATATACAATACTATTTTGTGGGGCAACACTGCCAGTACAAGCGGACAACAGGTATATCTGGATGATGAGAACAGCGACCCTGATTTCTATTATTGCGATGTACAAGGCGGTTCGTCAGCATTTGGCCTTAATGGCAGCATTTTTTACACAGGTGTTTACCAGAACAATATTGATACTTTGCCTTTGTTTGTATCACCTTCAGCAGGCAGCGGTGCAGGATATGATGGTGTTAACGCCGATTGGTCCTTGCAGACAGCTTCACCTTGTATAAATGCAGGTACTCCCGATACAACAGGCCTTGGTTTACCCTTCACCGATATAGCCGGCAACCCACGAATAGGAGGCGGACGCATTGATATTGGAGCGTTTGAACTTGGTTTTGCTTCAGTTAATGAAACACAAAATACTTTTTCAATAAAGATTTACCCCAATCCTTCGCATGATTATCTCATTATAGAAGCTCCTGAAAAATCTGAAATAGAAATTTCAACTATCCAAGGACAAATTATCGGGTCAGTTTATAGTATTAGCGAAAAAACGACCATTGATTTAAAAAACTTTACTTACGGGGTTTATGTAATACAAGCACGAACCAGCAGAGGAAATGTGACTAAGAAATTTATTAAACAATGAGAACAATATTAGACTTTGAAGATTAATAATAAAAGACATGGATAACAAAGAATTGCTTAAGAAAATAAAAGAAATTTCAAGAAACGCAAAAGCACTTCCCTTATCTCCATTTCTCGCTGGGACAAATTTTTTTTCAAAGCGGTTTTAAAGACAAAGTAAAAAGAGAACTTCTCAGGGCAAATAAAGGTTCAGGAATTATATTATTTCAGGGAAAAGACAAAAAGTATTTAGAACTGATTCAAGACCAAATTTTTTAAAAATACATAACAATATGTCTCCCAATCAATGACATTGATTTTTGGGTATTGAATTGTGTGAATTATGAAAATATCTTTTGTGCTCAGATTTAAAATCTAACATATATTTGCAACATATTTCAAAATTGTTAATATATGCGAACATTCCTTATAGCTTCATTTTTAATATTGTGTACATATAATGCCTTTTGTCAGCAAGAACCCGTAAGTCAAGGGAAAACATATACCCTAAGTGGTTATATAAAAGACTTTGAGAATGGCGAAACCCTTTTAGGGGCTACTGTTTATCTGCCAGCAACCAAAACAGGCGTTACAAGTAATCTTTATGGGTACTATTCGCTCAGTTTACCCGAGGGTAATTACGAGATTATATTTTCGTATATGGGCTACCAAAATAAGAATGTAGAATTAAACCTTGACAAAAATATTGTTTTAGATATTGAACTGTTGCCTGCTGCCAATGTCATGTCCGAAGTGGTTATCACTGGCAAAAAATCGAACGACAATATCACCGCCAACGAAATGAGTTTGTTTCGCCTCGACAATAAAATGATAAACCAAATCCCTGTATTTATGGGAGAATCCGATCTGGTAAAAGCCGTTCAGATGATGCCCGGCGTAAGTATTGCCAGCGAAGGCTCTTCGTCCTTTATTGTGCGCGGTGGTTCAGCCGACCAGAACCTTATTCTACTTGACGAAGCCACTGTGTATAATCCCTCGCACCTCATGGGCTTTTTCTCTGTTTTTAATTCGGATGCCATAAAGGATGTTAAACTTTACAAAGGCGACATCCCTGCTGCCAATGGCGGACGGCTTGCTTCACTTCTCGATGTAAGAATGAAAGATGGCAACAAAAAGAAGTTTGCCGGCAATGGCGGTGTGGGGCTTATTTCAAGCCGCTTAACACTCGAAGGCCCTATCGTTAAAGAAAAAGCATCGTTCATCATATCAGGAAGACGCACCTACGCCGACTTGTTTTTCCCTTTGTTCGAGAAAAGAGACAGTTTGCTGAGCCAAACAACCCTGTTTTTTTTCGACTTAAATGACAAAATAAATTGGGAGATTTCACCTAAAGACAGAATTTTTATATCCACTTATGCAGGAAAAGATGTGTTCAAATTCTCAGGTCAGAACATAAACTGGGGCAATAACACCCAAACTTTCAGATGGAATCACATTTACAACCCGAAGTTATTCTCGAACTTAACTTTACTGTACTCTAATTACAGCTATTCTTTATCCAATGAAAGCGGCACCCCAAAATTCACCTGGACTTCAAATTTAAGGGATTACGGACTCAGATATGATTTTACAGCATATCCCAATGCAAAGAACACTTTACGATTTGGTATCACAGGTACGCTTCATGAATTTAAACCCGGTATGTTTGAAGTTAAAATGGAAGATACCACTTTTAATTTTAACTTAAAAAATTCACAGGCATTGGAGTATGCCGGTTATATAAGCAACGACCAACGCATAACAGACAATTTAACAATATGTTACGGGCTTCGGTATTCAGTTTTCAGCAATGTGGGTGCTGCTACACTCAACAGGTACGACACAGCTTATAACTTTATTGATACAGTGCGTTATGGCAAAGGGGAGTTTTATAATACCTATTCAGGTCTTGAACCTCGTTTCAGTCTTACCTGGGTATTGAATGAAAAATCGTCTGTAAAAGCAGCATACAACCGTACTATGCAATACATGCAGTTAGCATCAAATTCATCAGGCGGCAACCCGCTTGACATTTGGTTTCCGGCTTCGCCCAATGTGAAACCACAGTCGGGGCATCAGTGGAATGCAGGCTATTTCAGAAATATTGTTAAGTATGATGTAGAAACTTCTGTTGAAGTGTTTTATAAAAAAATGTTCAACCAGGTTGACTTTAAAGATTACGCTAATCTTTTATTGAACGACCGTATGGAGGGCGAGTTAAGGTTTGGCGAGGCCCAGGCCTATGGTGTTGAATTATTGGCACGTAAAAACACCGGCGATTTAACAGGCTGGGTAAGTTACACCTTATCACGCTCCGAAAAAACAATTGACGGCATAAACAACAATAAAACCTATTTATCAAAT
>CAZVOS010000483.1:0-3332 GCA_964628845.1 uncultured Bacteroidales bacterium
CTTTATTAATTGTATTAATTGTCATTGAATTTACCGACCTTATTTTTGCCGTTGATTCCATACCTGCTATACTGGCTATTTCTCATGATACATTCATCATTTTTACTTCAAATGTCTTTGCCATATTAGGTTTGAGGGCATTGTATTTTGCATTGGCAGGAATAACAGAATACTTTTATTATCTTAAATATGGCTTATCCTTTATTCTTGTATTTGTTGGCGTTAAAATGGGACTGTCATCTACTGCTTATAAAATACCAATGGAATATTCTTTATTAGTTATACTTGGCGTTTTGGTATTATGTGTGTTTATCTCCATTATCTTTCCCAAAAAAAGTTCAAATGATGATAACCCCCAGCCAATTCAATAATAAGAAAAAGTTTTTATATCATATCATTACTATATTATTTTTCATTTTATTCTCTTTCTTTGTAGTATATTCATATAACAATACATTCTCAGGACAACTATCTGTAGGTTTTATTATTTATGTATTGTGTCTTTCACCTGCCATTCTTATCCCTTTTATAGTTAATTATTTTTTAAAAAAATGGGCTAGGTTTTATATCTTTTATCTGATGCTTTCTGTTTTCTATCTATTATCATTTTTATTATTTGTAGTAACTATTGCCACACATCAGAAGTACCGTATTTTTGACCCTTTTCTGCAAATAAGTCCTGTACTTAGTACAGAATTGTATACTCCTAAAGCAGTAAATGAAATACGCATACTCTTGCTTGGTGGCTCTACTACACGTAATTCGAATGTGGCTGAAAACAAAAGATATGATTTTTTATTACAGTATAAATTATCTGAAAAATATCCCAATAGAAAAATATCTGTATTTAATGCTGGTATGGACTGGTTTACAAGCCGACACTCATTAATTGCCTATGTTAACTATTACCAGTATTATCATGCAGACCTCGTCTTAATAATGCATACTATTAATGATGTGGTACGTTCTTTTACACCACTCGATTATGCACAAAATTTTTTTAAATACGATTATTCTCATTTTTATGGACCAGCAGCTTATGCTGCGTTCCCCGAAAGAACTTATCCAGAAAGACTCATAAATAAGCTTAAACATTTTATAAACAAGAAGATTTTAAACAAAAAAGATTTTTATATGGACTTTGACACATCATCCTATAAATCAATAAAATCGTATGAATATTTTATGGGCGCACTGATTAATTCTATAGAAAAAAACAACTCAAAAGTAATATTGCTGAGCGAAGCCAGTATTTATAATAATAATTTATCAGATAAAGAAAAATCGAGCTTATGGTTTGCTGAGGCATTTTGTTACCATCAGGCAGATAATAACTATAATAAACTTGGGCGTTATATTGCCTCTGTAAAGTCGCTTGAAAATGCATTGAAGTATTTTAACAATAAGGCAGCTCAAATCTCTTCTGAGAAGAATATTCCATTTATAGACCTTGCTTCATATATTCCCAAAAACAGTGATTATTTTATTGATGATGTGCATTTTACAGAAAAAGGAGCCGACTTGGCTGCATCGGTAGTGGTTGAATTTATTATTAAAAATGACAGTTCTTCATTGTTTAGAGGAGATAAATAAATTTTAATAATTAGCTAATTTAAAAATACTATAAGCTTTCTGCTTTTAAACACAGTTACTTTCTGAGCTATGGGTAGGAAATTTGGTTTGGTTTGTTCTGATTTACTTTCATTAAGCACTCAGCATTCTTATTATTATATTTTTTCAAATACAGGGTGTGAAGGATGTATATAGAACCTGTATGGAAGCAATACATCTTCGCCAGCGTAATCAATACCTATGCGTTTACTCGTCATAATAAAGCTGTCATCAATACAGTCATGCTCTTTAGATAACCATATGGTCTTACCGAGCACTGAGGTGGCATCATGTGATTTATTTATACCCAATAATTTAGTTACTTTACCAGGTCCCGAACCCATTTGCATTGTGAAATGTGATTTTTGAACTCTTTTTAGCATTATGTCAATGCCTTCTAATGGATATATTCCTCTGATAAGCACAGCATGTGGAATGTTTTTTATATTGGTTACAATATTAAATAGGTAATGCATGCCATAACAGAAATAAACGTATGCTATGGCTCCTTCTCTATACATGGTTTCTGTGCGTTGAGTACGTCTGCCACCATAAGCATGTGAAGCTTTATCGGTAACACCAGCATAAGCTTCCGTTTCAGTAATCAGGGCAGAAGTGTGCAGATTGTCTATCTGAGTATGTATTGATTTGCCTATCAGGTCTTTTGCAACTCTTACTACATCCTGTCTAAGGAAGAATTTTTTATTAAGTTTGTCATTCATAACTTATTTCCATTTAAGCTTCGAATGGTTTACATAATATATTTTATTTTGGTCAATAAGCCATTGTATCACACTATTTATTTTATCCTTAGGAACCTCTTTTAAATTTTTGATAATTTCTTCTATATCCATTTCTTTGGCTCTCAGTAAGGGTTTTATTTTATCAACTATCCAGTTGAATTCAACTTCATTGGCAGGAACTTCATTTCGTTTAAGGCATATATCACAAGAACTGCAACGTTTCACATCTTTTTCGCCGAAATATTCGAGCAGCAACTGACTGCGACATTTATTTCGTGCTTCTACATAATGAAGCATGGCGTCAAGTTTTACTTTAGCAATTTCTTTTCGTTTTCTGTATGTGTCGGGCGAAAGTTGAAATTTTTCAGTATCAATCCTTACTGTTGAGAAAATTATTTGTGGTTTGTTCTTTTGTGGTATGTAATTAACAACATCATTAGAATGGAGTTTCGTTAATATCTTAATAATGTCTTCACTCTTTAAGTTTAGTTTACGGGCTATATCTTCTTCATTTATTTTCACATAATCATCAAATATACCTCCATAAGTACGCAGAATTACTTTTATAAAAGTATCATAATAAGCATTGGCAACTTGAAATTTATAGAGTTCTTCTTTTTTAATAGGTATATAAATTTTTGATGGGGCATAAAGTGCTTCTGTAAGTAAAATAAGTCCTTCTTTTTCAAGGAACTTTAGAGCATTAAAGACGAGCAAAGCATTCATCTTATATTGCTCGGAAAAATGGGCTATATTAAAATCAAACGACACATTCAGGCCACTTCCAACAGCGAGTTGATAATAATTGCCAAGGGCATTATAAATTCTTTTTATTTCATCTATTGGGGGATAGGCCTGTTCAAAATTATGTTTACTTTGAACAATATCTGCTTCTGAATAAAGCAGGACTGCAAATGCTTTTTGTTCATCACGTCCAGCTCTTCCTGCTTCCTGAAAATAAGATTCTATACAGTCGGG
>CAZVOS010000484.1:0-3329 GCA_964628845.1 uncultured Bacteroidales bacterium
CTCTTTAGGTTCGCCATTGTAGAAATGCCCGATATAGTATTTGTTCTGTTCCCCTGCATAAACCTCCTTCCCTATTAGTTTCTTAGTTATGTAATCCACGGTTCCGATAGACCAATCGCCTTTTTCGTTGCACCTTACCCTAAATCCTTTTTCCTTATTGTTTTCATACTGTCCTGCATAATATGTTCTGTTGTTCACAATCATCTGTCCGTAGCCCGTATAGCCGTCGTTATTGCAAAAGCCCCTGTAAGAACTGCCATCCTTATATGTTATTATACAGAACCCCGTTCCATTATTTGGTTTGTAATCTCGTTTAATGGTGTATTCATTGGTAACCACTTCGGCGTAGCCCTGCAAATAGCCGTTTACATAAGTTCCTGTGGCAAGGTAATCTGTTTCACCATTTTTGTTTATATGCGTTTCTTTCCCTTTTCCTTCATACTTTCCATTCTTGAAACCACCTGTATAAAGTTCAGTATAAGTACTCCTCACGTATTTATAAGTGCCTTCGCCCTCAAATGTGCCGTGCTTAAAACCACCATTATAAAAGATAGTGTCTTTATAATAAATTTTCTTGTAATCGCCCTGCCCCTCGAACAATCCATCTTTAAAATCTCCTGTATAAAAGATGATTGATTTGTGGCGGATATAGTTTTTTTTTGATTTTTTGATTATAATTTCAGCGGTTCCAAATCCGTTTTCGCAATCGCCGCTGATGCAGTTTTTCTTTTGTGCCTGAAGCTTTAATGCAGTTGTCAGGATAGCAAGAATAATAATTATTTTATTCATATCTTAATATTTATTGAAGCAAAAATACAGAATAATAATATGTTTTTTTCATGGAATTCGTATGTTTTAGATAATTTTTTGCTGCGTGATGTTATGTAAAGAGGACGTCTTTAAACATTCATTTTGTTATTTTTAGCGTACTTGGTTTTTAAGACGGTATACCAAATTTATCCGAAACTTTCGGTTAAGTAAACACTATTTAAACAAATATAAAATCATTAATTTCCGATAAAAAATAAACTATGAAAAAAGGATGGAAAAAGTATTTCGTTTTTGCCTCTCCCGACAGGTGTCGGGACTGAAGGAAGAATTGATTTTCAGCAATTTATTAATTTTTTATCGGACAACATTGATATAAAATAACTACTTTAAATCCCTGAAAAACTTTTTCTGAAAAATAAGAATAAGTACCACACCAATAGTGATTGAAGAATCGGCGATGTTAAAAACGGGGCGGAAAAATAAAAAATGTTCGCCTTTCCAAAAAGGAAACCATTGGGGGAAGTGCCCTTCGAACAGGGGAAAATAAAACATATCCACCACGCGGCCATGCCAAAAAGGGGCATACCCGCCACCTTCGGGCAGAAATTGAGCCACCTGAAACAAACTGTCGCTGAACAAAACGCCATAAAATACGCTGTCGATGATATTTCCGAAAGCACCAGCAAGGATTAAAGCTATAGATATTATCAAGCAGGTATGTGCTTTCTTTTTACTCAGGTGGTAAATATACCAGCCAATACCTATACAGGCAATGATGCGGAAAAGAGTAAGTATTATTTTGCCCCATTCGCCACCAAATTCAAAGCCGAAGGCCATGCCATAATTTTCGGTAAAGTGAATGATAAACCAATTTCCGAGCACATTAAACTCTTCACCTAATTGCATATGTGTTTTTATCCAGAACTTTACCAACTGGTCTATAAATAATACAGATAGTACTACAATGATTGCCTTTTTCAAAGGGTATAGAAATATTAAAGGTAAAAACTACTTAGACCCTTGTTTTAACTTTGCTTCTATGCTTAATGTGGCATGAGGCACACTGCGGAGCCGTTCTTTGGAAATGAGTTTTCCTGTAGCGCGGCAGATACCGTATGTTTTATTTTCGATACGGATAAGTGCATTTTCGAGGTCGCGGATAAATTTAATCTGACGGGCTGCCAATCGGCTGTTCTCCTCTTTAGAAAGTACCTGTGAACCTTCTTCCATCACTTTAAAACTGCGGGAAGTGTCGTTGGTGTCGTTTTCGTTAATTGAAGTGTATGCCTCTGTTAGCAGTTCAAGGTCTTTACGTGATTTCTCTAACTTCTTCAAAATGATTTCTTTAAATTCTTTTAAATCATCATCAGAATATCTGGTTTTTTCTTTGGGTGCTTTTTCTTCCATATTTTTTTTATTTTCTTTCAATAAATAAATGAGTACTTATATTATCCAAGACTTCAATTGTAATTTTGTCGTTTTTTTCGATAGTTTCAACGATACAAAATTCATCTGCAAGAATTTCGGTGCAAATATAAGAAATATTATTTTTAATAGCATCACTTATTTCATTATGTTGTTCTATTTGCACATTAATTTTATCAGTAACTTCAAAACCTTTGTCTTTTCTTATGTTTTGGATGCGGTTAATAATTTCGCGGGCAATACCTTCTTCTTTTAAGCCAGGTGTTATGGTGGTATCGAGGGCTACTGTAAGTCCATCCATGCTGGTAACAAGCCAACCTGGTACATCCTGAGTAGAAATGATTACATCATCAGTTAATAAATTTACTTGCTGTCCTTCACAATCGAATAAATAGAAGCCCTGCTGTTCAATTTTATAGATGTCTTCAGCAGTAAATAGCTGAATAGCAGCAGCAATCTGTTTCATTATTTTCCCATATTTTGGGCCTAAGGTTTTAAAATTGGCTTTAATACTTTTTACTATAATGCTCGAAGTATCATTCAGATAATCAATTTCCTTAACATTGACTTCGGAGAGTATAAGGTTTTCAACTTTTTTAAGTTGCTCTTCAAAAGATTTGTTTAAAACAGGTATTAAGATTTTATTTAGGGGTTGTCTTACCCTGATGTTATTTTTTTTGCGCAGGGATAGTACCATTGAAGAAAATTTCTGTGCCAGTTGCATACGTTCTTCCAGAGCTTTATCAATTAAATTTTCATAAGATACAGGGAAGTCGTTTAAATGGACAGATTCGTAAGGATGTTTTTTTGTAATATTGTTTAAATCGATGAATAATTTCTCCATAAAGAAGGGTGCAATGGACGCCGAGAGTCGGGCAATCACATCCAGACAGGTATACAGAGTTTGGTAGGCGGCAATTTTATCTTGGGAGTAATCGCCTTTCCAGAAACGGCGGCGGCACAGACGCACATACCAGTTGCTGAGATATTCGTCGACAAAATTTTGGATGAGACGTCCTGCACGGGTAGGTTCATAGGTGTTGTGAGCTTCGTCAACGTCTTTAATAAGGGTGTTTAGTTCAGAGATAATCCAGCGGTCAATTTCAGTTCTTTCGTACATGGGTATTTCTTGT
>CAZVOS010000485.1:0-3327 GCA_964628845.1 uncultured Bacteroidales bacterium
CTATGTAAGTTTAAGTTCACCTGCAACTGGCAGCGATAACTGGACAGGGCTTACACTCGACTGGTACGCTCATGCTGGTGTTGATTTTTATGATGTACAAGCAGATACCACAAGCAGTTTTAACTCTCCTGCTTTAAAAAGCTACTCCAAAGCATACGTCAACACCAGCAGCTCAAATACCGACACAGAGCAATGGCTCGATGACTTATACTTTGGTAAGACATATCATTGGCGGGTAAGAGCCCGAAATGCTGTGGACACATCAGCATGGTCAACAGTATGGGCCTTTAACACCCGCGATTACGTAAACTTAAATACACCCTCGAACGCTTCAGATAACTGGGCAGCAGTAAGCATCGACTGGTATGCACATGCAGGTATTGATTTTTATGATGTACAAGCGGATACCACTAGCAACTTTAATTCCCCTGCATTAAAAAGCTACTCCAAAACATACGTCAACACCAGCAGCTCAAATACCGACACAGAACAATGGCTCGAAGACCTCTTCTTTGGTAAAACATACAACTGGCGTGTAAGAGCCCGAAATGCTGTGGACACTTCGGCATGGTCAACAGTATGGACTTTTAACACCCGCGATTATGTAAGTCTATATTCTCCTTCTAATGGTTCTGGCAACTGGACTGGAGTAACACTCGACTGGTATGCCCACGCCGGGGTTGATTTTTATGATATGCAAGCCGATACTACACCCAGCTTTAATTCCAATGCATTAAAAAGCTACTCCAAAACATATGTCAACACCAGTAGTTCCAACTCCGATACGGATCAATGGCTCGACGACCTGTACTTTGGCAAAACTTACTACTGGAGAGTAAGGGTAAGAAATGCCGTTGACACTTCGGCATGGTCAACAGTATGGACTTTTACAACCCACGATTATGTAAGTTTATATTCTCCTTCTAATGGTTCTAACAATTGGACTGGGCTTACACTCGACTGGTATGCACATGCAGGTGTTGACTACTATGACTTGCAAGCCGATACCACTGCCATTTTTAACTCCCCTGCCCTTAAAAGCTACACAAAAACATATACCAATTCAAGCAGCTCTAACTCCGACACAGAGCAATGGCTCGATGACCTCTATTTTGGCAAAACATACCACTGGCGTGTAAGAGCACGAAATGCAGTGGACACATCAGCATGGTCAACAGTATGGACTTACAACACCTATGATTGTGTGAATCTCTACTCCCCTTCTAATGGTTCAGACAACTGGACTGGAGTTACACTCGACTGGTATGCACATGCAGGAATTGATTTTTATGATATGCAAGCCGACACCATTCCCAGCTTTAATTCCCCTGCATTAAAAAGTTTTACAAAAACTTATACCAATACCAGCAGTTCCAACTCCGACACAGAGCAATGGCTCGACAACCTCTTCTTTGGAAAAACCTATTACTGGCGTGTGCGTGTACGTAATGCTGTAGACACTTCAGCATGGTCGAATTTATGGACATTCAATACAAAAAATTATGTAACACTCTCTTCGCCAACAGATGCTCAACTCAATGTATCTGTTTCGGGCATTATTCTCAACTGGAATGCCCATTCTGGCATCACTCTGTACCAGATGCAACTGGATACTACAAATGTTTTTAACAGTCCTTCGCTTGTTAATACAAACAAGCCCTATATAAACACATCCAGTTCAAACACAGACACTGAACAACATACAGGTGTGCTACTGGCAAACACGATTTATTTCTGGCGTGTACGCCCAATCAATGCTGTTGACACAGGCGTATGGACAGTAAGAAGTTTCAGCACAGGCAGCAATACCATCCTGATACCTTCTGTACCAGTTCTCACAGCACCTGCAAATGGTGTATCGGGTATAGCAAGTAATACCACACTCACTTGGAATGCTTCTACCAATGCCACTTCTTATGAATATATTTACAGCACATCCCCTAACTTTACAGGGGCTTTTACTCAAACAACTACTTTAACACAAGCAGCCATCAGCATGCTCACAACCAACGAAACCTATTATTGGAAAGTAAGGGCTAAGAACGGCACATCTATCTACTCCGACTGGTCTGCCGTCTGGACGTTCAACACCGGCAATGCCTGTACAACATACGAACTCTATGAAACTTTTACTGTTTGCTATGGCGACACATACACCTTCCCCGATGGTTTTGTACAAAATAATATCACTGCCCCTATCAATCATACAAGTAACCTGCTCAGTATATACCAGTGCGACAGCATTATTCATACAACTATAAATGTGAATGTTATCGATGTCAGTGTAAACATAAACAACAATACCCTTTCTGCTAATGCTTCAGGACTTACATACCAGTGGGTTGACTGTAACAATATGTTTGCACCGATTTTGGTGGCCACACAACAATCGTTTACCCCAACTGCCAATGGCAACTATGCCGTTCAGATAACAAGCGGGAACTGCACTCAGATGTCTGCTTGCTATGTGATTACAACAGTAGACTGTAAAGAATTTAACACTACAGAGAAAATCAACATATATCCAAATCCTAATAATGGACAGTTTAATATTGACTTAGGAAATGAATATAAAGATATAACTATTGAAATAACATCACTACTTGGGCAGTTACTATTTAAGCAGGAATTCAAAGATGTAAGCCAAATAACATTAAATATTGATTTGCCAAAAACCACTTATCTTATTGCTATTTACAACAATAATTATAATAAGAGAGAGAAAATTATTATTCAATAAAACTCTTATCCATAAAAATTTGACTTAAAAAAGGATGAAAATATAATCCTTCATGCATCAAATTAAATTTTAATAGAGTCATCAATGAATTTTTTTTATATTTTAATTATCTAATTTTTTTTTATCTTTGACAGCAAATACTTAATTATTCATTTAAATTTTTACATTATGGAAGAAACTACTCAAGTACAAGAACAGGTTCAGGAAAAGAAAAGACCTGTTTTTTTAACAGTTTTATGTATTTTAACATTCATAGGCAGTGGCTTAGGTGTTTTATTTGGTTTGTTGGCAATAGTAGCAGCAGGTGCCATTGAGGGTTTACTCGAAAGCATTCCTGGCATGCAATCGTTAGGAGGAAGCAGTATGTTGTTATTGATAGTATCCGTATTGTTATCAGCCGCTTCTCTCTTTGGTGCTATTATGATGTGGCAACTCAAAAAAATGGGTTACTTTATCTATGCAGCAGCACAAATCGTTGCTCTGATTATTGGATTTACTGTTGCAGGTCTAATTTTTACATTATTATTCCTTGTTTTATATTTCTTAAATTTTAAACATCTGGAATAAAAAACGTTCCTGTTTTGAAG
>CAZVOS010000486.1:0-3324 GCA_964628845.1 uncultured Bacteroidales bacterium
AGTAAATTTTTTTCATCTGTTTGGTTTTAATGGATAATATTTTAAAGCAAATTTAAGAAAATTAAATATTAAAAAAAATATAATTTAATTTTTTTTACTTTTTAACCCTGACAGGTTCGGTGAACCCTGTCAGGATAAGGATATATTTTTGCTTTTCTTAACCCTTACAGGTTCGGTGAACCCTGTCAGGTTGAGGATTTATTTTTGTTTCATTACTTTTTCGAAGAGTGTTACTTCTTCGGTAGTGAATCTTACGTAGTAGATGGCATTAGCCAGGTTTTTGAGGTCGAGGATGATATAACCCTGTTCGAGTTCTACCTTTGTAATTTCTCTGTTGATGACTAATTTACCGAGTGCATCGAAAATAGCAAATTCGGCATTATCGCCACTGATGTTAACGAAGTTAATCTGAATACTTTCATTAAATGGGTTGGGGTAGATAGAAAGTGCAGCAGGTTTATCGATAACACAGTTGGAAACGATGGTTTTAGCCACTTTTAAAGTGCCGTTGAAATCGGTTTGTGAGAGGCGGTAGTAAGCAATACCATCGAGGGGGTAGTTATCGGTAAGTGTGTAATTATGTTGTACACTGCTTGTACCTGCGGCTTGTACCTGACCTACTTCCACCCATGTTACGCCATCTTTGCTGCGTTCTACAGTAAAGTAGTCGGCATTGGTTTCGGTGGCAGTAGCCCATCGGAGTTCAATTTTATCAGTCTGGCATTCGGCAGTAAAGTCGAGGAGTGTGATAGGTAATATAGATTCTGTAGAAGAGAGCACCCAAATATTATAGAACTGTGTTTCGTCTATATAGCTGGTATTGAAAGCTTTAATTTCTCCTCCGGGAGTAATATCAGTTATAGTACTGCCACCATAAACGGGCATGGCAGTAGTGAGGTTTTGGGTATAAAGCACATCAGCCCATACATTATCGTGCGTATTAAAGCGTTGTGCAATCATATCACCAAGCAAAATACCGTCCAGATTAGGCACATCGTTTATAAAGGCAAAAGAGAGTGTACCTTCAACAGGAGAGCCGGCATGAGACACTTTATCACCTTCATCAACGTAGTAGTTGAAATACCAGTATCTGTTGTACACACCACCACCATTATCCCATTCACCGAGGTGCGGTATAGCGACTGGGTATGGTAGGTTGGGCTGGTTTGTTTTAAAAGTAGAGAACTGTACATAGCCGTCAATTTCGGTCATATCATTTTCCACCACATCTAATCTGAAAGGCAGTATTGTTTGCCAATCTTCGCCAAATGGGACGGTGTACGATTTTCCTGAGCTTTGAATAGGGCCACCGATATTCCATTGCACCAAATTATCGAAGCTTGTTACCGGTGTTGTTTCGGCATAGATGTGACCGATGCTATAAGCAATTGCGAAATTGTTATAGGTTGTAATAGTAAGTTTATTGGTATTGAGGTTGAGTTGTCCGCTTTTGAGGTTGAGGTATTCATTAACAAATAAGTCATCATCATCCTCGTGTATTTCGATAACACAATCTTCGTGTGCATCGAGCACAAGGTTTTTGTAGGTGTTATCCACAACAATTTGTTTACCTGTGCCTTTATAATTGACAGTACCCAAAAACTCCAGTGGGTCTGCTTTGAGTTTGATGGCTTTAAGAGCTGGGTCGGAATAATAAATATTGATGACATTATTATTATAACTGGGGTCCATATCACCCATAACAAATTCGGTATTGAGGTCGGGAGCATTGAATCTGCTGTTGATATCGAGTATCATATAGCTGGAGTCGGGGTCGGCGGCGAAACTAAAAGTACCTCCATCGGTAAAGATGATGTCGGAGTTTATGTTTGTCTGTACTTTTGTGGGGTATCCCATATTTAAGAGTTCGAGGGAGTTACAAATCACATCGTCTGAGCCGCTGCCTATAGTGAGTGTTTTGCCATCGGAGTAATTGCCGCCATTGGCTTTAAGCATGTTGTAAGTAGCGGGGATAATGGTTTGAGATTTGTAACCAGAGTCGGCGAGCCAGATGTCAGTTCCATTGTTGTAATAGACAGTTCCATCAGTCAGGTCGAGATTGCCCACATTTGTAAATTCACCTGCAATATTAAGTGTTGTGTTATTTTCGAGAGTTAAAGTGCTGAGGGCATCCGTAAGTTCGAGGTTGTACACATGCAGTTGTAGATCTTCTGTTAATACGAGTTCAGAATTGCCTTCGAGAGTAATCTTTTTGGCTTCGGCATCTGATTCGGTTATTTCGTATCTGGATTCATCTTCGAGGACAAAAATACACGTTCTGCATAGTTCTCCGGCAGCTTTAAGAGCAGACACATTAAACTGAATCTGACAGGTATCGCATTTGAGTAATATTCTGTTGCTGTCGTTTTCGAAGATGATTGTGCCACTGAGGCCGAGGTGTCCGTTTACTTCGAGGGTATTCATTTCGGACATGGCATCGTTTTTAAAAGTAAGATTGTCATCATCTCTGATAAGTATGCTCTGGCATTCGGCTATATCGGTACCGGCGAGAGCAAAGTCAATGACGGGCTGGTGCGGGGCATCAGTTTCGATTTGCACATAGGTACTGGGTCCGGGGATACGGATGGGGCAGTTGAGCGTAGATTTAGAGCTTATCGGGGGGTTCCAGTTTTCGGCATTGAACCAGTTGTTATCAATAACGCCGTTCCATTCGAGGGTGCCATAGTGGTACACGATGACTTCGAGTACTCTTGTTGTGCTGGGACCGCATTCGTTGTGGGCAGTAACGCTAAGAATGCCGTCGTTGAGTGGGATGAGGTTACACATGGTACCCATTTCGTTGAGTTCGTCGTAAGGGCCTGTAAATTCCCATGTATAATGAGTAGCGCCTGGCACGTCGGGTATTTTATAGATGATGCTGTCCTGGAAGCAGACGGTATCGGTAACGAGCTGTGTTACTGGGGGGAGCAGGTAGCGTACAGGGCGTACTGTTTTGAGTGTATTTTTGCCTGCGCTGGCAAACTGTCCGGTAGAGAAGTCGAGGGTATAAGCGAGGTCGTTGTCCACTTCGCTTGAGCTCCAGTATTGAGAGGAGCCGAAGCCGCCGATGGCTAGCCTGTTGATATATAGTTTTTCGAGTTCTGCTTTGCTGGGTAGGAACCAGTCGTTGTAGCTGTTGAGGATGAGGTCTTCGCAAGCTTCGGCGGCAATAGAAGGAGTAGCGCATCCGATAAGAATAGCAGAGGTGTTGGTGTAGCCGTCTCCGATGTCAACGGCAGGACCGATAGGAGTGCCTTCGCCTCCCCAGGGAGCGGCGGGTAGGTCGTCAGCGGCGGCGATGATGGCTGCACATTGACCCAGTAC
>CAZVOS010000487.1:0-3312 GCA_964628845.1 uncultured Bacteroidales bacterium
ATCATAAGTACCACTTACAGCAGGTGTGCCGCTTAAATAAATAGTGCCATATTGTAAGTTATTATAAACAGAATCTGCGACAAATGTTCCACTAACACCTGAAGGCAAATTAGTGAATAATGCACCAGTACCTCCAACAGAATTATAAAAAATGGTATCGATAGACTGAGAGATACAAACGGTTTGATTATCATCTGACAATGGTGCTAATTCGATGATGTTATTAGGTAATATAGTAACCGTTGTCGGTACTGAGTAGGCATAATCGCAATAGACCGTATTTTGAACTACAGCTCTGAATTGTGTTTCAACAAATAACTGACCTGGCTGGAATGTAGCATTAGTATTATTAATATCAACCCATATCGAGAAAGGATCTTCAGCATATTGCCATTTAACTACAGTACCCAGATGTCCTGAAAGTGTTAGAAAAGAAGGAATACCTCCTTCACAAATAGCTATACCACCAGTTACTTCACCACCTACTGAGGTTTCAAAAACAACAACAGATAAAGTATCACTCAGGGCAGTTGGGCAATGAGGTATGTCAACATAAGAAACACTTACGAGTATGTAATTAAATGTTCCTGGAATATCTGTAGGTGCTGATACAGAATCAGAGGAATTAGCAGCAACAAATATGGTAGTATTGGGGGCTCCATTTATACTGTATGTAACTTCAATATCAAATGGTTGGGGGTTAGTAAATACAATATTGGGGTTCAAACCATCCTGACATACTTCCAAGCTGTCACCACTTATTTCGGCAGTAGGAGAAGGTCTTACTAAAACTACAGTAGATGCTTCTGCTGAAGGTCCGTTACAACCATTAGCAGTTACAGATATTGTAGCAGTGCCATAGAAGGCAGGATCCCATTGAACATATGCAGAAGATGTTGTACCGATAATAGAATTACCTAGCCCTGTAACAGACCAATTATAGCTTGTAGCATAATTGGCATAGGTAGTAAACCCTGTTAATGAACCACCTCCCTGACACACAATGGTGTCAACTGTTTCGGGTTCATTTGGTGTTCCTACAGTTGGGATGACGTAAATCCATCCAGTAGTAGTTACAGTTCCGCAACCGCCAGTCAGTTCTATAATATATTCATAATTACCATCTTCCAGAGGGGTACCACTTATAATTACAGTATCATTGAGCCATTGGCCCTGAATACCGTTTGGCAATCCTGAGAAATCTGCACCTGTTGCACCTGTTGTTTCATAAACAATATCAATCAACTGCTGGAGAACACATACCTCCTGTTCATCTGTACCTGGTGCAGATACAAGATTAATGGTATTATCATCTTTTATTGTAACCAGAGTAGCCGTTGAATATTCAGGCGGACATACGCCATTCTTAACAACAGCTCTAAAGAGTGTATTTTCTGTAAGATTACCTGAAATATATGTTGTAGAGGTGTTAGCAATGTCTGTCCATATGGTAAATGGGTCAACCGAGAACTGCCAGTTAAGCACATTACCTGTATGACCTGATAATGTAAGTAATTCACTAGGGCTGTTGTAACAGACAGGAGTGCCACCAGTAACTGCACCGCCTACTGTTGTTTGTTGAACGATAATTTCGGCATAACCAGTAATAAATGTGGCACATCCAGGACTTGTTTGATAGTATACACTTATAAGGTTATAAATATAATTTCCAGCAGTATTGGTTGGGCATGAGACTGTTGTAAATGAATTGGCATCAACATTTAAAGTATCCTGATTAGAGCCATTAATATTATATACAACAGATATAGGTATGGGTTGAGGATTTGTAAATGTGATGTCGGGTTCTGTATCATTGAGACAAACAGTTGTCGTACCGCTTATTTCGACTGTTGGAGTAGGCAGTACAGTAACGGTAGTAAATGCTTCGACAGAAGGTCCATTACATCCATTTGCAGTTACTGTAATAGTAGCTATGCCATAGAAATCAACATCCCAGTCCACAGTACCTATTTCACCTGTTCCGCTTATTGTATTACCAGTACCACTTACAGACCAATTATAAGTTGTGGCATTTGTAGCATATGTAGAGAAATCGGTATTAATTCCTGCCTGGCATAAAGAATCTTCGGTGGTTGTAGGTATACTTGGTGTACCAACTGTAGGCGTAACATTAATATTACCTGTTGTTTCAATATTACCACATCCACCAGTAAGTGTAATTGAATAGGCAAAAATACCTGACTCTGTTGGGGTACCAGTAATAATTACTTTATCAGCAGCCCAGCTTCCTGACACACCTGTTGGCAGGCCAGTTATAAGAGCTCCAGTAGCGCCAGTAGTTGAATAGAAAATAGTATCTATAGCGTTTAAGATACAAACAGTCTGATTGTCGTCTGAACCGGTATCAAGAGTTATTGAATTGTCATTTTCTATAGTAACAGTAGTTGCATCTGAGTATTCTGCTGGGCACACACCACTTTGTACGACTGCCCTGAACTGTGTTTCTTCATAAATCGGGTCAGAGATAAAAGTATTAATTGTATGTGCAATATCTGTCCAAGTAGTAAATGGTGATATCGAACTTTGCCAGTTACTAATTACGCCTACATATCCTGAAAGCGTGAGTGTATCACTTGGATTTCCTTCGCATACGGCTGTTCCACCGGTAACAATGCCGCCCACTGTTGTTTCATCTACAGTAATTGTATCAGAACCATATATAATATTTAAACATTCAGGAGCAGTTTGATAAACGACACTTTCAAGGTTGTATATGTATATACCCGCGTTATTTGTAGGAACTGCCACAGTAGCTGTTGTACTGGCATCCACATGAATTGTTGTCTGATTGGTACTGTTTATATTATATGTAATAGTTATTGGAACATCCTGTGGATTGGTGAATGTTATTTCTGGTGCAGTTGTATTCTGGCACACTATTGTAGTTCCACTGATTTCTGCTTCGGGTGTTTTACGTACTGTAGTTGTTGTTGAAGCAGGTGCTGATGGTCCATTACAACCATTAGCGGTTACAGTAATTGTAGCCACACCGTAAAAATCTATATCCCAGTTCACAACTGCAGTTTCTGATGTACCATTGATGGTATTACCAGTACCAGTTATATACCAGTTATAACTTATTGCATCAGTAGCTGATGTGGTAAAATTAAGTTGTGCTGAGCCCTGACAGATAGTAGAATCGGAAGGCAGAGGTGTATTTGGAGTACCTACTGTAGGAGTTACAGTAATAGTTGCAGAGCCGCTTATAATGTTTGAGCATCCAGGAGCTTGCTGATATTCAACACTTATCAATTCATATATAAAAGTTCCTGATGTTCCAGTTGGTGCAGC
>CAZVOS010000488.1:0-3299 GCA_964628845.1 uncultured Bacteroidales bacterium
TATCCTTAAGGTCAACGATAATACGCTGGGCAGTTTTTGTGCCTATTCCTTTGATAGATTGTAATAAAGATACATTATTCGATAAAATGGCTTTTTGCACATCGGCAAAAGTGAGTGAAGACAAAATCATTCGTGCCGTATTGGCACCTACTCCCGAAACTGTTATCAAATGCCTGAACATTTTACGTTCATTATTGTGAGCAAATCCATACAATAAATGCATGTCTTCGCGTATAACCTGATGGGTAAATATTTTTATCTTGTCAAAATCCTTAAGCTGAGTATAGGTATGCAGCGATATATGTATCAGGTACCCGATACCACCGCAATCTATAACAATATATGCCGGATTCTTTTCTACTATGCGTCCTTCGATGTATTCTATCATGCCATTAAAAATATACGATAACAAACGTAGCCTTTTCCAATATATTGTATATATTATATAAGCTTATAAAAAAACTTATGTATTACATTATATATTTTGCTGCAAAAATATCAAAAAATATTAATATAAATTTATTTGGAAACGAATAGGGCATTATCTTTTTTCTAAATGACATTAAAAATCCGTGCATTTATTTTCTTTTTCTTCAATTTATTCAGGTTCAGAGAAGCATTTACTTAGTCTTACTATAGCATGGAATTGTTAAAAAAAACATTAAACAGCCCACAATAAATACTTCAGAAAAGATAAGTTAGAAGCTAAAGTAAACTTACAACTCCTGTATGGCGGTAAAGTTTTGCATCCCATTCAAAATTTTTCATGATGATGACCCATGTATAAACATCCGGCTTGCACAGCTTACCTGTTTCCATTGAAGTGCCATCCCATAAATTATTGATGTCGTTTGTTTTAAAATGCATCTTGCCCCAGCGGTCGTAGATATACATTTCGAAATTATCGTTACTCAGACCCAGACCCTTAGGTCCGAACAAGTCGTTAAAACCATCACCATCGGGAGTAAAAGCATTGGGAATATAAAAGGAGACCTCTTCATTTACAATGACTTCATTACTTGTTGAGTCAGAACAATTATAAATATCCTGTACATAAAGCCAAACATGATATGTGCCTGGCGAAAGGTAATTATGGGCAGGGTTCAAATCAATACTGCTATTGCCATCATCAAAATTCCATGCATACTGGCTGGCATTAGATGAAAAATTATAAAATGTAATGGTATTCCCTACTGTACTTACAGATGGGTCGGCACTAAACGAGGCAATAGGTTTTGCAAACTCTCCTATATGCACAGTTGCTGTTCCTGCACAACCTATGGCATCTGTAACTGTAACACAGTAATTACCATGAGCAACTTCCTGAAGTGTGGAAGATGTCTGTTGAGGAGATGAGTTCCACAAATAAGTATAGGGGTGGGTTCCTCCTGAAGCAACAACTGTGGCGGCTCCATCAGCTTGTCCGCAATGGGTATCGGTTACAGAGCTAACACCAATAACAACGCTCTGATGATTTGTAACCAGAGCTGAAGCTGTTTGGCTGCATGCACCACAGGCAACGGTAACACTATATATTCCTGATGACAGATTGCTGATAGAAGAAGCCGTAGAAGATGTATTCCACAAATAAGAAGGAATACCGGAACAATCTCCAGCAGCACTAACTGTAACACTGCCATTCGACTGACCACACAATTCATCAGTAGCTGATATGTTAAGCGTTAAAGTATTTACTGTTAATGTCATTTCTGCAGTGGTAGTATTTGAGCAGTTGTCGGTTACCGTTACTGTATATGTTGTGGTATTTAATGGTGTAATATTTATTGTACTTGTTCCTGTTGTGCCATCACTCCATGCATAAGCAAGTGGTAAACTTCCACCAGAAACATCTGCAATAAGTGTTGCCGAATTCCCTGAACATATAGCTGTATCATTGTTTGCTGTCAGTTGCATGGGGATATAATCAGAAATATTAATGGTACAAGTTTCTGGGGTACATCCGTTTGTGTAGGTAATTGATATTGTTTCTGTTCCCTCAATAATACCATCTATTAAAGGATTTATAACAAGCGCAACAGAATCCTGTCCGGCAGGTATGCTTATGCTGCTGGGAATGGCGGTAAAATCTGTACCATTCGTTGCACTGCCCCCTAAGGTATAGCTTATAGTATATGGCGTTGTAGCAGGAGAAGACAGTTTAAACGAAAATACACCCTGAGAGCATCCTTCAACTGCTGTTGTTAAAGCAGGATTGGTATAAGAAGCACTTATATGATAGGTATTGGAAACAAAACTATTGGCTTCCAGAAAAACAGCAGAATCATACAAACCATTATAACCATCTGCCACTGCTATTTTTATATGATAAGTCTGGCAGGGTATAACTTTACACCAGGCCGTTAAGGGTGTGGTAAAACCATTAAAGGCAATATCCGTACCCCCTGCAGCTATATTGTTTACATAGTAATTGGAGTATGACAAGGACGTGCATCCCGATGTATTATAGCTCCCTCCTGGTGTCCCACTGTTGACACTGTTGACCGATACAGGAAGGTTGGTACCTGGGATACGTGCAATATTATGGTCTGTATAATTACCACCTGTAGGACTGGGACCTGTTATAAAAAAAGCAAATACATCATTATACTGCGAACATACATAATTTGGATATTCTTCCGACCCAAAAACGTAGCGAAATTTTACAGTATCAGACATGGGCACAAAATCAAACTCAAGAACACTGGCATCGTAAGTCTGGCAACCATTGTTTATAGCGTTTAAATCGGCATCACCTGCAAGACCAAGATTATTGCTTATTAAATAATTAACAGGGTTTAAAATAAGATTTACAGGACATGTTGACAATACTATCCCATTGTTGAGCCCCAGATTAGTTGAGCTTCCGTTGGTAAAGGAAGCTCTTGAAGCTGACCCCCCAGTATAGGATACATTTGAAGTAGTAACACCACCACCCACCAATGTGTTTTGAACAAGCTGTGCTGGGGTAGGATTTGTACTCAGATTAAGCTGCGAAAACACATCCAAAACGGAGAAAAGTAAAACAAAAATGCTTAAAAAATACCAATTTTTATACACCTGAAAAAATTTTTGCAAAGGTACTATTTATTCCTATAAATAATCTAAAATATTATCCGAATTAATAAAAAAACATTAAACATATTCTTATTGCTGAATGTATAAGGATTATCCAAGAAAATATTTTAAATTTATAGTAAAAAACGTTTGTTAATACGTATTTAACCCTGTCTTTTTGGTTCCCAATAACATTTATCTAAAGCAAAATTTAAAGTCGGGATCAACTTCTCGCCCCATCTTCA
>CAZVOS010000489.1:0-3298 GCA_964628845.1 uncultured Bacteroidales bacterium
ATTACACTTCTCTTAAAAGCTATCAGGGGAAAACAACACCCTATACTGAAAAAGAATGGGATGATTTGAATGTTCTTTTGAGCAAAGCCTTTTACCCAACCTCAAATGATGACTCCAAAACGAAAGTATATTCAGGGAGGTTGATGCGTTTTTTAGTATTTATTAATGCTGTTACTTACGAATCACGTTCGTTTTATTATTTCGAGATGAAACGAAGATATACGGAGTTTTATGTTAATAATTTTATAAAAAAAGATTTTCACAATAATACTATTTTAATAGCACCATTTTCAGCGGAATTTAAAAAGTTTATGTTTAGAAATTACTATGAAAACCTACCTGAAGACAATTATTTTTACTGTGCTGATATTATAAGCAACCCTAAAGCAAAAATGCAGCATAATTTGTTTTTTCGCATTTATAATTTTTTATATAAAAAACTTGGCTTGACTCTTTTCAAAAATAAGTTTTGGATATTGTTTACGGGTATTGTATATATATTGGCCTGTTTCAAATTATTTAAAACTAAATTTAAAGATAAAATGGCATTTATCGCTTTTTTTATAATTAACATTTTGTTGCTTACAGGCTTATTGATGGTATTTACTTCTCATAATACAGGCAATTGGCGTTATACCTACCCTACTGAGTTTGTTTTTTATATGGCTGTTGTTTTTTTGCCTTCATTAATGAGTTTAAAAATAAAGCAATTAAAATCTAATCTCTTGATTTCTATTAAACAGTTATCGAAAAAGGGATTAAAATGAAAAGAATTATAGTTTTTATAAATGCTGTTCAAAACAAGTACTTATGGCTTGCAATTCTTTTATTTACAGCTGTTTTTTTATTTTCGTATTTACCTTTTTTTTGTATATTCCTGTGCCGTCTATAGGCTGGGATACTTATGGATACTTTTGGTTCGCCGAAAAAATTGTTGCTTGTGAGCTTCCTGTAGTTGATGCACCAATAGATTTAACTGTTGGTTATCCTTTGTTTTTAGCCCTGTGCAAAATCCTTTCGATGAATATTATTCATATTGTACTATTGCAAACCGTGTTTTTCTATTTAACATGTGTTTATTTGATATGCCAATTACAGACTTGTTTAAAAACGCATCAGTAATTGCTGCTTTTATCCTAAGTTTATATGTGTTACAGCCATTTATTTTAAGAAATTCCATCACACTTTATCCCGATAGCCTTTATAGTTCTGCACTTGTATTTTTAACAGTAAGTATTTATAGATATTACATAAAAAAAGATATTTTTTCATTTGTGCTGATTTTATCAGGGCTGTTGCTTTCTATTCTTTTCCGAAGCAATGGTGTTTTTTTGTATTACATACCTTTTATAATTATTGCATGGTCTTATAAACAAAAAAAGAATCTAAAAAAACTCATTCTGTCCTATTCGATGGGTTTTATTTTATTAATGATTTTGCTCCAACACTTAAAGAATTTATGTATCAGAATTATAATTATTTAAATTTTGTTGATCGAAAATTTTCTGAAGTTATAAACTACAATAATACAGATAAAAATACATTAATGCTTTTAACTCATTACTTATACCAAATTATAGATAAATTGAAGTTGAATTTATTGATACATACTTTATTTTGGCTCGTTTTAATTTTTTCTGTTAATACGTATTTTTTTAGAAAATCTTGTGTTAAAGCATCCTATTGTATATTATTTACTTCTTCTGTTTACCTGATTCATTACTTACTATTGCCAATAGTGCATGGCAGTGTTCAGGAAAGATACCTCTTCATTACGGAATTTGTGGTTTATTTGAATGCTTTTATAGGCGTTTTTTTTATTAATAAAATATGCTATTATGAGATTTCGGATATAGCTGCAAAAAACATTTTTTATTCATCAAAAATTCAGTAATTTTGTTGAAAAATTTAGACCATAAAAAAATCTCAAATTCTTAATTAATGAAGTCTGCTGTTTTAAATATATCTGATTTATCGCCTCATCTTTTTTGGGATATTGATATAAACCAATTAGATAAAAATAAAAACTCACAATTCATTGTTAAAAGGGTTTTACAATATGGTCTGATAAATGATTGGTTAATGATTTATAAGCATTTTGGATTGCAAACAATAGTTTCGGTTGCTAAACAAATAAAGGATTTGGATGACAAATCATTATCATTCATTTCTGCACTTTCAAAAACACCCAAAGAAGCGTTTTTATGTTATACTATCAAACAATCGATGCCAAAACATTGGAACTTCTGAAAGAACTTCAGAAAATTACAATCTTTAAAAATTTACGATTAGTTGGTGGAACGGCTCTCGCTCTACAAATAGGACATCGTAAATCTATAGATATTGATTTGTTTGGCATTTTAGATGCTGATGTTTATGAGTTATCTGAAACTATTTCTCAATTTTCCAGTGTTGTTTTGTTAAAAAAAACTAAAAATATCAATATTTATATTATTAATGACGTTAAAGTCGATATTGTGAATTATTATTATCCTTGGATTGAAAAACCCCTAATTTGTGATACTATTACAATGGCTCATCCTGAAGACATTATTGCAATGAAACTTGCTGCTATTACAGGCAGAGGTTCTAAAAAAGATTTTATTGATTTATATTTTTTATTACAATCATATTCACTGGAAAATATGTTAAATTTATACACAAAAAAATACGCAGATGGTTCGGTTTTTTTAGTACTTAAAAGTTTGTCTTATTTTGATGATGCTGATAAAGATGAACTACCTTTTATGTTAAAACCTATAAAATGGAAAAATGTAAAAACATTGATTTTGAATGAATTAGATAAATATCATAAAAACAGATGATTTTTAATTCCAAAATAAAGGTAAACGCTTTTTTAATGTACTTTGTAAAATAAAAAAACAATGCTTAACAACAAAACCATAGCCGTAGTAGTACCGGCCTATAACGAAGAAACCCAAATAGCCATGGTCATAGAAACCATGCCCGATTTTGTTGACAGAATTGTGGTGGTGAATGACTGTTCTAAAGATAAAACTGCAGATGTTGTAAGAAGTTTTTGGGATACATCTTTAAACATAGGCAAAGCATTAAATCTACAATTTCAGCATATTACCCCTACTTCATTTAACAGAGCCGACAGTATATTAAAACATTTGCTTGAAGCGGAAAAAGGAAAATGCCCAGCATCAGATGTTGAAAACAAAGATGTTCAAAATGAGAGAATCATTTTAATAAACCACAAAGTTAATTCAGGAAAGGGTGGTGGCATCGTAACAGGTTACAAATGGTGTAAAGATAACGGGTTGGATTGTGT
>CAZVOS010000490.1:0-3296 GCA_964628845.1 uncultured Bacteroidales bacterium
GTCGTTAATGACTTCACTAAGGGTTTTAATACTTTTTTCACCGGCAACTTCACCCGCAGCAAGTTTCATCATTTCGACAGGTGTCAGTTTATCGCTTGCAGGCATACGGGTAAGGACTGCTGCCACAGAGATTGCATAATTAAGATTAGGGTCAATATGTAATTTTTCGTTAGTAAAAGTAGTTTTATCTCTTCCGCCAATAGAATATGAAGTAAGTTCGTGTTGTAGTTTATAATTTGTATTATGGGACATATATGTAAGACGGCAACGGTCAATAATAGGCGCTTGTTCTTTTTCTTCGAGGAAGCGGGCAAATTCGGAATTATTGCTTGTGGCAATGATAAGCGTATCGAGAGGCCATTTATAGCCCTCAATTTCGATAGTTCTATTTTGGATTACGCCGAGATACACTTGAACAAGGTCTTTTTTATTTTTAAATACTTCATCAGCAAAGTGGATGCCTCCACCGGCCACCCGAGCCAATGCGCCTCTTCTTAAATCGAATCTGTAAGGATTGTCAGTATCAGCAATATGGAGGAGGCGTGTAATAGCTTCTTCTCCAATAAGGTCGGCAGCCGATGATGTGATTTTATCCTTAGCAGCATATTTGCCAGTTATAGTTCCGCGAGATTCACTAACAGGTACTGTTGTTATTTCAATAAAGGATTTTATTTGTTCAATATCCCCCTCACAAAAATTTTTAATCTGATTTAAAATAAAGTACGAACAAGAGCCGAGAGGGCGGTAATTCTTATACAGTTCTTCAATTTGTTTTTCTGAAAAACCAAAGTCAGCAAGAAATTTCAGGTTGTCATTTTTATCATCATAAATATTCATTGCCAGCACCATTGGGTCTTCGTAGGTTTGAGATTCAATAGAAGTTATCTGACCATAGCCCCCCAGTTTATTAAGGTTTACAAAACGGAAAGTATATCTTTTGTTTGTTGGCTTACCAATAAAATCGCGATACAAAGCACTAAGATGGTCCACAAAAAATGTTTTACCATTTCCTGGTTCACCTATTAGAATAAATGCCATTTCTTTTGATGAGCCACCTTCAGCAGCATCTTTAACATATGAGACGAAACTGTTAATTTCGTCGTACATACCTATTATATGCTTTTTCCCTTGTCTGAATATTTTAAAATCGTATGTATTGCGTCCGTTCACATTTACTTTTGAAATCAATGATGGGTCTCCTAATATCATTCGCGACACAGATTGAAAGACATTTTCGAAACGGCGGTCTCCAGTAAGTACGCTCAATATATGAGCATCCAGACTAATTGGAGAGAGTTGTTTTAAGTTATTTTTTTTACTCATTGTTTTATAAATATTTTAAATTTCAGAAGATACTATTTTAAATAAGAATGTAAATATAAATAAAATCTCAGAAATACATCTATTAATAAAAAAAATTATACATTTTTTAATTTATGATTTTAAACAAAAAGATGATTAATTTTACATTGTCAATCATATGACGGCAATTTCAAAATAAAATGGTTCATATAAAAGATACTTTTCTACCCACATCACAAAAAGAAGTAAAGGGTTTAGGATGGGATTGTTTAGATGTAATTTTTTTCAGTGGTGATGCGTATGTTGACCATCCATCTTTTAGCAATGCCATTATAGGCAGATATCTTGAATATCTTGGTTTAAAAGTGGCCATAGTGCCACAACCCAACTGGCGTGATGATTTAAGAGATTTCAAGAAGCTTGGTAAGCCAAGATACTTTTTTGCTGTTGGGGCAGGAAATATGGATTCTATGCTTAATCATTATACCCCTCAGAAGCGTTTACGTTCTGATGATGCATATACATCAGGAGGAAAGTCAGGACAAAGACCTGATTATCCCAGTATTATTTATACAAAAATTCTTAAACAACTATATCCTGATGTAGCTGTACTCATAGGAGGTATAGAAGCATCATTAAGGAGGTTAACACATTATGACTATTGGCAAGATACTTTAAAACCCTCTATACTTTTCGAGAGTGGGGCTGATTTTCTTATTTATGGTATGGCAGAACAAGCTCTTAAAGAAATAGTTGATATATTTAAAAATGATGGTGATTTAAATAAAATTAAAAATATCAAACAGATAGCATATATCCATCACAATGAAACGCCTTTTGAAAGTAAAGAAAAATTTATTGAACTTCCTTCCCATCAGTTATGCCTAAAAGATAAGAATAAATTTGCCACATCATTTGTAATCACAGAAACAGAATTTAATAATATAGAGCCATCCATCCTCATACAGAAGGTATATGATAAAACAGTGGTTATTAATCCGCCCTTTAAGCCGATATCTGAAGAGGCGTTAGATAAAATATACGCACTTCCCTTTAGCCGTAAACCACATTTTAGATACAGCAGTCCTATACCTGCTTACAATATGATAAAAGATTCAGTAACAATTCACAGGGGATGTTTTGGTGCTTGTAGCTTTTGTACGCTGGCAGCCCATCAGAGCAAGTTTATTTCGAGTCGTTCTGAAAATTCGATAATTAAGGAACTTAAAATGATGTCTGAAAGAAGTGATTTTAAAGGACATGTAAGTGATTTGGGTGGGCCTTCGGCCAATATGTATAAAATGACTGTTTTTAACAAAGAGTTTTGCATAAAATGTAAACGTCCATCCTGTCTATTTCCGCAATTATGTAAAAATATCAATAACAGTCACAAAGAATTAATAAGTATCTATAAGAAAGCATCGATGGTAAAAGGAATAAAAAAGATAACAATTGGAAGTGGCATCAGATATGATTTATTGGTATCCCCAAATAAAGAAATTCAAAAAACTTGTGATGATTATCTGGAGTTACTGTTAAAGGAGCATGTTTCAGGCCGTTTAAAAGTGGCCCCCGAGCATACATCAGATGAAGTTCTGAAAATAATGCGCAAACCATCATTCAATATTTTTATTAATTTTATGAAGAAATTTGATTTGCTCAACAAAAAGAATCATTTAAATATTCAGCTTATCCCTTATTTTATCTCATCACATCCTGGCACTACTTATACCAGTATGTGTGAGTTAGCAATAACAGCAAGAACATATAAATTAATAACTGAAAAGGTACAGGACTTTACCCCTACTCCAATGACTTTATCATCTGTAATATATTACACTGGAAAAGACCCTTATAATAATGAGAAAATATATGTAAGCAAAGATTTAAAAGAGAAACAGGAGCAGAAAAAATTCTTCTTTTACTATTTAAAAGAAAATAAAGAAGGTATAAAGAAGATATTGGAAAGAATTAAGAGAAACGATTTAATAAAA
>CAZVOS010000491.1:0-3279 GCA_964628845.1 uncultured Bacteroidales bacterium
GCTGCGAGATGTTTGTTTGAGCTTTTTAACAGCTTTTTCTTTAAGCTGACGTACCCTTTCACGTGTCAAATCCAGCTTTATGCCAATTTCTTCTAGAGTCAGTTGCATATTCCCATTTAATCCATAATAATTAATAAGTATTTCCCTTTCTCTTAATGTGAGAGTTGAGATAGCTCTGTTTATTTCCTTTTGAAGTGATTCGTATAATAAACCCTGGTCAGGGTCAAATTTTTCATCATCACTTCTCAGAACATCATACATTGTGCTGTCTTCTTCATGGGCCAAAGGAGCATCCATAGATACAGGACGACTCGTGTATCTCATAAAGTCTGCAACAATCGTTTCCGAAATACCTATAATTTGTGATATCTCATCAGCAAATGGCTCCCTCTCGTATTTCTGTTCTAATAAAGAATAAGCTTTGTTTATTTTATTAATGCCTCCAATTTTATTCAGGGGTAATCTTACAACTCTCGATTGGTCTGCTATTGCTTGTAAAATTGACTGCCGTATCCACCAAACAGCATAAGAAATAAACTTAAAACCCCTCTTCTCATCAAAACGTTGTGCTGCTTTCATCAATCCCAGATTACCTTCGTTGATAAGGTCGGGTAAACTTAAACCTTGATTTTGATATTGCTTGGAAACAGAAATGACAAATCTTAAATTAGATTTGGTTAACTTCTCTATCGCTTCATTATCTCCCTCTTTTATACGCCTGGCTAATGACACTTCCTCATCGGGTGTTATCATCTCAATTTTGCTAATTTCCTGTAAGTATTTATCTAGGGAAGCTGTTTCCCTGCTTGTAACTTGTTTGGAAATTTTTAATTGTCTCATTGTTTTTGTTTGTTTATTATTATTTAAGACGATACAAGTAATTTATAGTTGCTTTTATCTTCAATTATGCCCAAGCTGATGACAATAGCATATTTAAAGTCAAAGGTGATGATAATTAAATAACATATAATCAGGGCTTTAGCCCAATTTGTAAATTTAATGCTATAAATTGTTTAATTATTTTTGATTATCTTTGGCACTGTTTGTATACTTGTGAAACATATGCTAAATATGTACGTTTAATTAAAAATGAAACTTATTTAATATGAATATAATAAGGAAGAAACAACCTAAACTTAACCCCTCTGAAAAAATTTGTTTATATGAGCCAGAAAAAGTACTGCTGAAAAATAAAATTCCCCTTTATATTTTTAAATCAGACGAAAATGTCCTAAAAATAAAACTTACTTTTAAAGCAGGTACTTATTCTCAGGATAAACCTCTACAGGCCTATTTAACAAACAGATTGTTAAACGAAGGAACAAAAAAATACGCTTCAAAAAAAATTGCAGAAATCATTGATTATAATGGTGCTATGTTAATTCAAAATGCAGATGAAGATTATGCTGCGGTATCATTGCTTGTTCTTAAAAAAAACGTATATAAAATCATTGATGTTTTATCTGATATAATTATGTATCCTGTTTTTCCTGTTCAAAATTTTAAACGGCAAAAAGATATCACACTCCAGAACTTTATTGTTAATAACGAAAAGGTAGCTGTTGTAGCTAAAAAAAACATTTTACAAGCCATTTTTGGTTCTTCAAATTTTTATGGATATAAGACCCAAATTGAAGATTTCGAAAAAATTTCTGTGGATGATGTGATAAAGTTTCATAATGACTTTTATACACCTTCTCATTGTTCAATATTTATAACTGGCAATATTGACCTTGAGCAAATAAAAACATTAGAAAAAGTATTCGGTGATAAAGATTGGAAAAAGGGAAAAATTACAGAAAAAAGATTAATTATTGATACCTTACAAGAAAAAAAAATTCATGTAATAAAAAAAGATGCTTTACAAACAGGAATAAGAATAGGTAAAGTATTATTTAACAGAACTCATCAGGATGATATAGGTATGCGTTTTTTAAATATGGCATTAGGAGGTTATTTCGGGTCTCGCCTTATGTCAAATATCAGGGAAGATAAAGGTTATACTTATGGCATATACTCGGGTATAGTGTCTTTAAAAAATACAGGTTATTTTACAATAGGTGCCGAAGTGGGTAAAAATGTTTGTAAAAATGCATTGAAAGAGATTTATTATGAAATTATCAAATTACAGAATGAAAAATTAGGTAATAAAGAATTAGAACTGGTAAAAAATTATTTGCATGGTCAGTTTCTCAAAAACATTGACGGGCAAATGAATTATGCAAACCTCTATGAAATCATTTCTGGCTATGGCTTTGATAAAAATTATCTATATAAATACTATGATGAAATTAATCAAATGACACCTGAAAGATTGCTTGATTTAGCTCAAAAATACTTTGATGTTGAAACATTATACGAGGTTACAGCAGGATAAAAATAAAACTTTGCATAAATAATAATTTTTCAGTAATTTTGTGCTATATGTATGTTTATAAATATAAGCAACGAAACATTATAAAAGCGTCAGAATAAAGCTCAAATATAAAATATGAAATATTTAACACATATTGTTTTTCAAATAATTTTAATAATTAATGTGATTTTTCCTTTTACATCAAAGGCATCGCATTATATGGGAGGTGAAATTACTTGGGAATGTCTTTCTAATGGGCAGTATCGTTTTACTATGAAGGTTTACAGAGAATGTAATGGTATTCAGTTCAATGCCAGTGAAAACCTGTCGGTTTTAAATCATCCTACTGTTACCACAATACCTATGACACGAATATCTCAAATAGATATTTCTCCACAATGTAATACCATAGGTCCTCATATAACATGTGCCTATGCCCCACAACCAAATATGGGAGCTATAGAGGAGCAAATTTATCAGTCCGCGCCCATAACACTTGCAGGCGTGCCACCACCACAGGGTTGGATATTCTCATGGGGTTCGTGTTGCAGAAATCCTTCCACAAGTATTTCTAATGCCTCCAGCTTAAACTGGCTGTTAAGAGCAGTTATGTATAGTTATACACCTCCTGGTAGTACAACACCTAATAATACAAATCCTTGTTTCGACAATTCCCCTGTTTTTGCTGAACGCCCCTCAACAGTTATTTGTACGGGTTACCAGTTTACCTATAATCACAATGCCTCAGATAAAGAATTAGATTCGCTCACTTATGAATGGGCACCTCCATTAACAGGATTAAATACCCCAATAAATACCTATGCAGCAGGTTATTCTTTTAACAGTCCGCTTCCAAGTACTTTTCATAATCCAAATAATGTTCCTGCTGCTGTAAACCCATATACAGGTGAGATATCATTTAC
>CAZVOS010000492.1:0-3278 GCA_964628845.1 uncultured Bacteroidales bacterium
TTTTCAATAGGCAATTTAAATCCTTTATGCACAAACACATCGGTATGCGTATCCCATATTAAGAAACTTGCAAAATTACCATAATCGCGAGGCAAACCTAAAGAGCCAGTATTAATAATTATTTTATCCTTTATTGATTTAATAAATGGTCTATGTGTATGCCCCATTATGATAATATCATAATTGTAATTTTCAAAAATACCGCTTTCATTGTCAGGATATAAATAACCAAGTAATGGATTGTATGGTGTACCATGAACCAATAAAATATTTTTGTTGTTAATTTTTAAACTATAAAACGGTATTAATTGTTTTAATTTGTTTGCATTTTTCAATGAAATCTGACCTTGGTCTATTTTGTATATTAAATTGTTGTTGTTTTCAATAAGATTTAAATACATAGCTTCATGATTGCCTAATAAACAGTTTGTTGCAATAGAATTTAAACTACTTAGAACACTGTCTCCTTCAGGAAAATAACCTATAGAGTCTCCCAAACAATATAGTTGATCACAACCTATACAATCCATTTCTTTTAAAAACAAATCAAAAGCAATTTTATTTCCATGTATATCAGAAAAGAAAACAATTTTCATTGTCTATTATAGTTTATAACATTTATTAACCCCTGTTCTAAAGATATTTTTGGTTCCCAATTTAGCTCACTAATAGCCTTACTAATATTAAATGATGCTTTGTAACTTTCCTGTGGATCATTTTGACCAGATGCTATTATTTCGCTATTGCTATTTGATAGTTCCACAATTTTTTTTGCTAAATTCAGCATAGATATTGGATTTCCACTGCTAATGTTATAGGTGCCTGTGGGGTATTTCCCTTGAGTAATAATATTACTAATGAGAGTAGCAATATCATCAACATTTGTAAAATCCTGCATTCTGTTACCACTACCATGGTAAAATAAAGGTTTGTTTTGAATTGCCTTTCTAACAAACTTAAGTAAAACAGTTTCATTTCTCATGTACGTGCCATAAGGAGCGTTTATTCTCAGTATTAAAGAATTGTTGTGATTCTCCTGAATTCTATTCTCACTTCTTATTTTATTATTGCTGTAAACATCAAAAGGAAACAATTTGTTCCCCTCGGAAATGTTTAATTCAGATTCGTTATACCCATAAACAATTGTACTTGAAAAAAATATTAAATATGAATTTGTGTTTAATACTAATTCAATAATATTTTTGTCAATAATTACATTTTCTTCAATTGCTTGAATTGAATTATTGTAAAGTGGAATTTTGGCAGCACAATGAATAATAACATCACTCTCTTGAATTTTAAAATTTGATAATATGGGGTTACTTAAGTCCATTAAACGGTACTCAACACCTTTGATTATATTATTAGGCTCTTCAATATCAATACTAACTATTTTGAATTTTTTTGATAGAACCTTTGCGATAGCACTGCCTATTAATCCATTACCTCCTGTTATATAAACATTCATATTTCATCAATTAAATATACAAGAGTATTATTAAGCGAATTTATGCATTTACTTTTAATAATATTTCCGAAAGTTCTGGAAAAAATAATAATAACTTTAGGTGGATTATTAACAATCTCTTGAAAACTTTCTATTCTATTAAAAAAATATGGTAAATATTTATTATGTAATTCTGTATTATCATCAACTAATCGCACATTTCTGAGTCCTAATATAAACATATTATTTAGTGCTCTTCCTGGTACATATAATGCTATATCATTTTCATTATACGTATCAATTATTTTTGAAATCTTTTTAATATTATCAAAAAGCCGGAAAATAAAATAATCATAGTTAATTTTGGGATATGTTTTATCATTAGTTTTTAATTCCATTGAAACTGTTACAGCTAATAATCCATCAATTACAGAAATATCATTGATATATAGACCTGTACTTGACATTAGTTGCACAATACTTTCAGAAGTAAAATAATTAAAGTGTTCATGAATAAACATTCCCAAGTCTGCATTCTCAATAAAAGGCTGTTCATTAGGTATAAAAAAAATAAGTCTCCCGTTTTTCGACAATTGGTTTTTATTACCTATTATAAACTCTATAGGGTTTATTATGTGCTCTAAAACTAAAATGTGAATAATTAAATCGAATTTTTCTGTAATTTTATTTGAAGGATAAAAATCATTAATTAAAAGAACATCATCCAAGCCTTCAATGTGTTCATGTTTACCAGGTTCAATGCCAACAATCCTTCTGATATCTTCATTTTTTAGTTTTTTTAGCAATTTACCTGTTCCATATCCAATTTCTAAAACACTATTGTCTTTATTCAATTTAAAATTTTCCTTAATATAATTAAAAACTTTATCAACATAATGGTCTCCTGATTCATTTGACAAAGAACCTTCTACCAAACTACCATCATTATATACCCTTGATAAAATATTCTTGACGTCACTGGTTGGAGTATGCTGTAACATTCTTAACTTACTGTCATATTCAATCTTAAAAGGCAATGAATGTGGAAACCCACCATTATCGGGTTTTGCATGTGCTTTAAAATAAAAAGGTAATTCTTTTATTTCCATTTTACAAAATGTTTTTAATCCACCCCGCAGTTTTCAAAATGCCTTCTTCCAAATCTACTTTGGCTTTGAAACCCAGTATTTCAAATGATTTTTCAACACTTGGAATTCTGATGGCGATATCAGCAGACAATGGTGGCTCGTGCTCAATTTTTGAATCTGATTTTAACACACGGCAAACTGTTTGGGCCAAGCCGAGTATTGTTATGACGGCCCTGGCATTGCCAATATTAAAGCTTTGCCCAATAGCTTTAGGGTCTTCAACGCACCTTAAAATACAATCCACAAAGTCGTCCACATAACACCATGCCCTGATTTGATTGCCGTCGCCATCAATAAACAAGGTCTCATTTTTCAATGCCCCTTTAATGAACTTGATTAATGCGCCTTCGCCTGTTTGTCCGGGGCCATACACATTAAAAGGTCTGACAGTTACCACAGGCAAACCGTATTGTCTGTAATAAGCATGGGCCAGATGTTCGCCGGCTAATTTGGCCACAGCATAGGTCCAACGGGCTTCACCGGCAGAACCTGCAACAGTTGGAGTTTCTTCGGTTGAACGGAAAGCCATAGAACCAAAAACTTCGGATGTGCTGAAATCGACAAATCTGTCTTTTACATTATTCATTTTTGCAGCTTCAAGGGCATTGGCAGTGCCTATCATGTTAACACTCATCGTCCTGACAGGATCTTTTATAACGGTATCGATGCCGGCAATGCCAGCA
>CAZVOS010000493.1:0-3263 GCA_964628845.1 uncultured Bacteroidales bacterium
GAGCACATTAAAAGAGAAAGAACAATGGATTGAATGGGGTATGTATGGTGGGGCTGGTTTGGCTTTCCTGTTTGTATTGTTTTTTATTCTTTTTATTGTTAAAGCTATTTCTGTTAGCAAACTTAAAAAGAAAATTAAAAATCTGGAGAACCTGCACGAACAGTATCAGGAGAAGTTGGAAAAAATGGACGCTTTGGCAGCCAACGCATCCAAAATAATTGAAATGGAAGCAGCATACAACAAAATTATTGAGGACAACAACAATAATTTTGAACATGAAAAGAGGGGCTATAACAGTAAACTGCTTGATGCACAGAACAGTTTGGAAAACCTTAAAAATGAGCTTCAAATAATACAGATAGAAAATAATCAGCTTAAAGAGTATAAAGAGCAACTTGAACAAAAAATTACAGCTTCCGAAAACAAGCTTAACAATAACAATGAAGAAGAACTCAATAAAAGAGTTGCTGAACTGGAGAGGGAACTACATGAAAAAGAAAACCACATCACTGAGAAATATTGGGAAGAAAAAACAAACCTAGTAGATGAAAACAGCAACTTAAGCAAGCAACTTGAAGAAGAAAAACTCTATGTTCAGGAACTTAAATCAGATCTAGAGCAATTGCAGAATGAAATTTCCGTATTAAAATCAAATTCAACAACAGAAAGCCCTGTTTCAGAAAATCAAAGTTCTCATGGTATGCAGTATATAATTGACGAAAACAACAAGATGAAACTTGAAATTGAAGAATACAAGAAAATTATAAATGAAGAGCTTGAATTCAGAAAAGACATTTTAAAACTGATAGAAGAATTAAAAAAGAAATAACATATTAATTCACATTGTAACACACCTAAATAAAGTAAAAAAATGGAAAACATGGATAAAGACAACAGCTTAGATGCTGCAAAACAATTAATTGAAGCTGTACGTAAACAATTCGAAATTGAAAACGAAAAGATTTACAAATACCGTACAGAAATATTTAAAGAAAAGGATTTTAAACCGCGTAAGTTCTACTCCTATAACGGACCTAGTTTTTACCTCGACCGCCAGTCGCTGGTGTTTAACTTATTTATTGCTCCCGAAGGGGATACAGTTGATTTTTACAAAGAACAGATTGTGAAATTCTTCCCGGCCCTTAATGAGATTGAGACGCCTTATGTGGTTTATCTTTTTGCTGAAACATTGATGCAGGTTCTTAAAATGGATATTGACCTGTTTATTAGTAAATATTCAATCAGCAGCGATGGCGATGAGTATGTAATTGCTGTTGAATACTTAGATAAAGAAATAGCTGAAGAAGCAGTGTATCTTGTAAGCGACTGGTTCAGAGCCATGACAAACGACTTTGATTTTGATTTTGGAAAAGAATTTGCCAAGCTGCAAGCCATGTTTGATAAGACTTTGTTTGGAGGTCCAACTTTGTACTCTCTTATAGAGTCGGGTATAAAAATGAATATACCCGTAACGTATTTGTTCGAAGAAAACCAGTTTATGTGGGGTTATGGTAAAAAACAACTCAGAGGACGCTCAACAACCTTCCATACAGATGGTATTAAAGATACAGAATTTACAATGTATAAAGACATGGTGGGCGATTTTCTTGAAATGTGTGGCTTCCCCACACCCAAAGGAAAAAATTGTTTCGATGAAGAAGAGATTGTTCAAGAAGCCCTTAAACTTGGCTTCCCTGTAGTTGTAAAACCAGTAGCAGGGCATAAAGGTCAAGGAGTTACCACTAACATTGAATCCGAAGTAGAAGTACGTGTGGCTTTCAACAAAATAATAAATGCAGCAAAAGAAGAAGGTGTTAATTTTGATGGCGCCATCGTTCAGCAACAGATATATGGCACAGACCACCGACTTATTTCTATCGGAGGCAAATTTGTAGCAGCACTCGAAAGGGTAGCCGCTTTTGTAGATGGCAACGGAAAAAACACTATTGAAGAATTGATTAAAGAAGAAAACAATAAAATCATACGCCTCGATAATGCCCGTTCACCTCTGTGCAAAATAAAAATTGATGAGAACCTTATTGATTTTCTTAAACTGCAAAAACTTTCATTAAATGCTGTACCTGCCGAAGGCGAACGCATCACACTGCGCCGCGTGGCTAACATATCTGCGGGTGGCGTTTCTATAAATGTTACTGATAAGATACACCCCATGAATATTAAGATGGTCGAGGATATTGCCGGCTATTTCAATGTTAAAGCACTGGGTATTGATGTTCTTGCTGCCGATATCTCAAAACCATGGCAAGAAGGAAATTTTGGCATTATTGAAATAAATGCAGGCCCTGGTGTGTTCATGCATTTGGCACCTGCATATGGTGGCTCCATAGACGTCCCCAAACACATCATGCTTTCTCACTTCAAAAATGGTGATAACGGACGTATCCCTATTATAGCCACTAATAATGTAAGCATTAATTTCTCTAACCTGCTTAACGACAAACTTCATTCGATAAAAAATGATGTATTCTTCGGCTGTTTACTCGAAGAAGGTGTGTATTTTAATGGGGCATATTTTTACAATAATCCCGAACACGACCAGAATGTAAAAATTATCTTACGTAATCCCAAAGTCGATTTTGCTTTGTTCAAACATAACAAACACGACATCTACGATTATGGTCTATTACATACAGGAGCTGATGTTATAATTCTTGATAATGCCGATTATGCCGAAGAAGTTACTCTAAAAGACCAACTTTATGCTGATGGTATCGTTATTACTATTACTGATAATGAAATAAAACTGATTAAAAACGACAATGTAGTTGATACTGTTTATGCTGAAAATGATGAAGATAAAGATTATAAGGTATTAAGTTTAATAGAGCCCTTTATTTCAGGAATAATTAATAAATACACTATTTAATTCAGTTATGAGTTCAGACCCTATAGCTATCGGGTTCAGAGTTTCAGACTGTGTCCACGGTAGTAAAAAAATATCTTAAAAAAGACATTGTTCAAAAATCACTCCGACAAATTATACCAAAATGAATTTTAAAAGATTTGGTATAATAAATCTATTGATTATTTATACAGCCATGCTCCTTCTGATAGGAGGGTGTGGTTTATAATCTTCTACAACAAAATCATCAATAGTGAGTTGATAGAATGGTTTTTTTGTGATGTGTAATCTTGGCAAAGGTTTGGGTTCTCTCGACATTTGCTCGAGGATTGCGGTAACATGGTCATATTTCTCTTCATTACCATCGCTGGGGGCATTTTTATTAATCCATTCAACCACT
>CAZVOS010000494.1:0-3260 GCA_964628845.1 uncultured Bacteroidales bacterium
TAATCTTTGTTTTCCTGTATATTTTGAAGATATGATTTCAATTAAATAGATGCCGTTACTTAAGTCTTCTGTATTAATTTGATGTTGATTGTATTGCAGTGTTCTGGAACTGATTAATTTACACATCACATTATAAAAATTCAATGTTAATGCATCATTGATATCTCCGTCAATATTTAGAGTAAGAATATCAGAAGCAGGATTAGGGAAAACAGAAATAGCTTTGTTTTTACAGTCTTCATATATACCTGCGGTAATGCCAAGTTTAAACACAACGCCAAAATCATATGTGGCTCCATTATTGGTCATTCCGTACATAAAGGTGCTGTCATAAATAAGAGAGCCATATGGCTCACATCCGTTTGTGGCACCCTGAAAATCTAATAATTTTACATACCCGCTGCCATCGTGTCTTATTTTAAATATAGTTCCGCAACCTGTCATCCCACCTTTTTTTGTCATACCATAAAGATAGCTTCCAGCAGAGATGAGAGAGCCAAGTGCTTGTTCTCCGCTTGCCATACCATCAAAATCAAAAAGTTTTTCATACCCGCTGCCATCAGGCATTATTCTAAAGATGGTTCCTTTATTATGTGTGCCGCCAAGTGTTGTCATTCCATAAAGATAGCTGCCATCATAAATTAAATCACCATAAGGATAACTGCCGTTTGTTGTGCCGTCAAAATCTAATAACTTAACATATCCGCTGCCATCGGTCTTTATCTTGAATACAACCCCACAACCGGTTATGCCAGTAGTGCCACCCAAATTTGTCATGCCATAAAGATAGGTGCCATCAGAAATAAGCGAGCTATGTGGCTCACGTCCATTTGTAGCACCTTCAAAATCTAATAATTTTTCGTAATTGCTGCCATCGGGATTAATCTTAAAAATAGTTCCATAACCTGATGTGCCGCCAAATGCAGTCATCCCATACAAAAAATTACCATCATAAAAAAGAGAGCCATAAGGAGAATTCTCGTTTGAGACGTTTCCAAAATCAAACAGCTTTGCATACCCACTGCCATCAGGCATTATTTTAAAGATGGTTCCCCCATAATTTGTACCGCCCCCCGCTGTCATTCCATACAAAAAGTTGCCATCGCTGATAAGAGAGCCCCGAGGACCACCCCCGTTTGAAATGCCTTCAAAATCGAGCAGCTTTATATACCCAGAACCATCGGGCATCATCTTAAAGACAGTTCCGTAATCACTTGCACCTCCCCATGTCGTCATGCCATAAAGAAAGCTGCCATCATAAATCAAAGAGCCACCTGGCTCACGTCCGTTTGTGTCGGCAAATTCTAATAACTTTGTGTATTGTGCGTTTACATTCATGCAGTAAATGATAAGCAGTGCAATTATAAAGCTGATGGTAGTTGTATTTTTATTCATTTTAGTTTTGTCAGAGTTTTTAGTGCTGACACCGCACTTTTTAATTTATGAAAATTCATTTAATGTAATACCTTATTTGTTTTTGATTAAATATAATTTATAGCATATAATTTATAGTTTACTTAAACAAAAATATAAAAATTATTATTGCATACAAAATTCTTTTATTTTTGTAATTCATCATAAACGTATAATAAATACTCAGAATATTTGTTATATAAAAAACTATATAATATGATAATAAAAGATATGAGGAGATATGTATTCGTTGCTGTGTTTAGTTTATTCAGTTTATTAACATATTCTCAGGAGTACAGCAAATTAGATAAAACAGAGAATAAATTCAACAGGGCTTTACAGTTTATTAAACTATTTTATGTGGACACTGTAAATGATGAAAAACTTATTGAGTCAGCTATCAGAGGCATGCTCAAAGATCTTGACCCCCATTCTGTATATATGAGTAAAGAGGAACAGAAAAAAGCCAATGAACCATTGCAAGGTAGCTTTGATGGTATAGGTGTTCAATTTCAGATATTAAACGATACCATCATGGTGATATCTCCTACATCAGGAGGCCCTTCCGAGAGAATAGGCATCCTTGCCGGCGACAGAATTGTTAGTATTGATGGTGAAGATGCCACAGGCAGTAAAATTGATAATAATTACGTCATTGCAAAACTTAGAGGAGAACGTGGCAGTTCTGTTAAGGTAGGCATTCACCGTAAATATGAAGACAATATATTAGAGTTCACCATCATCAGGGATAAAATACCAATCAACAGTATTGATGCTAGTTTTATTTTAAAAGATAAGATTGGCTATATCAAACTCAACCGCTTTTCGCGGACAACAATGCAGGAGTTTGATGAGTGCTATTATAAATTAAAGAATGAAGGCATGACCAGTCTGATTCTCGACCTGAGAGGCAATTCAGGTGGCTTCCTTGATGTATCTATAAGCTTAAGCGAAGAATTCTTACCCAAAGGAAAGCTCGTTGTATATACCGAAGGTGTGGCAAGTCCGAGAGAAGATTATATCTCCAGAAAGAATGGAAAATTTGATAAAGGCAAATTAATCATTCTTATTGATGAGGGCTCTGCTTCTGCAAGCGAAATTGTTTCAGGTGCCTTACAGGATTGGGACAGAGCCATTATCATTGGGAGACGCTCCTTCGGTAAAGGACTCGTTCAAAGACCTTTCGAGCTTACCGACGGCTCTATTATCCGGCTCACTACCGCCAAATATTTCACACCATCAGGCAGAAACATCCAAAAATCTTACGAAGGGGGTGTCGATAATTATAATAAAGACCTCGTTAAAAGATATAATAACGGAGAGCTAACCACTGCCGATAGCATACATTTCCCTGATTCACTGAAATACTTTACGAACAACAACAGAGTTGTTTATGGGGGCGGTGGCATCATGCCCGACATCTTTATACCCCTCGATACCACTAAAGCTTCTGATTATTACGCAGCCCTCATACGTAAAGGGATTTTTAACCAATATGCTTACGATTACGTGGACAAACACAGAAGTGATATAAAAAAAGATTATCCCGATTTTGAATCCTATAAAACAAAATTTGATATCACCGATGATATATTAAATGATTTCTTTTCATTTGCAGAGCTTAAAGATATAAAAAAAGATGAAGAAGGCATAAACACATCACGCGAATATATCATCTTACAACTTAAAGCCCTTATAGCCAGAAATACATGGGATTTTAATTGCTATATCCAAATGTACTCTACTATTGACGATGCCATTCTTAAAGCTATTGAAGTCATAAACGACGGCTCTTTTAATAAAATGAAAATCAACAAATATTGGAGATGTTGTACTTAATCCAGTTC
>CAZVOS010000495.1:0-3260 GCA_964628845.1 uncultured Bacteroidales bacterium
TATGAGCTCAAAACTTTCGTTATATACTTCTGCATCAATCACTACTGTTTCATTTTCGTTAAAGACATCTTTATGTGTGAGTCGGAAATTACTTTTTTCGACTTTCAGAGACAGATACTGTATTGTTTTGTTTATTATTTCGTTTGTTGCCACATGTGATTCATTTTCCATATAATCCATCAGACGCCATCTCCAGATGCCTTCGCCTGTAATTATTCCTATCTTTCTACCCGCAACTTCGTTGAACATAAATAAAGGATTTTTTGTACTTACTTGACCGATTTTTTGTTGCAGGAAACTTATAGCCGAGATGGTCATAACATAATTGCCAAAATAACTGTAAAGAGGTGGCAATTGGAGAAGTGTTCTTTGCGTATTTTCAGAAACAACAAATAGGGAAAAATCCGAATTTAACACGGCTAAAGTTTCATTAAAAACATTTGTTTTGCTGTTTTTGATGCTCAGACCTGTTTTTAAATTATTAAAACCTGCTATATCGGTTTGGAGTCCAATAATATATAATAGGGGAATATTGCTGTTTTCAATTTGCTTTAATAATAAGGTACCTGAATTGCTATTTGATGGCAAGTTATGAAGTATTATCAGACTGTACGCATTAATATTCTCTTTAAAATCGTTTACAGTAAACTGCTCCACTTCATAATTAATGTTCGATTCGATGGCTGAATTAATTGCACCAATATCTGGATGTGGAGCATATGATAAAAGAAGTATCTTCTGACGGCTGTCAATAACATCTATAAAAACAGTTGATGTATTATTTATTAAAGTCAGTTCTTTGTTGATGCTGTTCAGTTTTGCTGTTATTTTCTTTTTTCCGGGCTTGTCTGCCAGCAGACTAAATGAGTATGTTTTTATAAAATTTTCATTATTAATATCTATTGTTTGTGCACTTATTTTTTTTCCATCGTATATAAGTTCTAATTCTGTTTTTTCATTTTCACACAAAGTGGCATTGACAACAATTTCTATTAAGAATTTATTATTAAGAAATACCATATTGTTGTGATTGATTTTTTCAATCAGCAAGTCTTTGGGCATATTTGTATCACCCAATGCTATTGAATATATTGGATAATTAATACCAGAGCTTTCGTATAATGGGTTAAGGCCTGTGTTATAAATGCCATCAGTTGCAAGAATCATTGCAGCTACAGCAGTGTTATAATTAGCTGAGGCAATATGTCTAAATAAACCGCTGATATCCGTAGTAGTCTCTTTGTAATCGAATTTAAGGGAATCATTAACATGATGTCCAAAAGCATATGTTTTTAAATCAAATTTATCTTTCATTTTAGAAACCAAATCATTAATTAATTGGGGATATTTTTCCTTGTAGAAAACAGAATCTTTATTAATCAGTATGGATTCTGAATTATCCTGAGCTAATATAATAACAGGTTTTTCGGTATTCTTTATTTTAATATTAATAATGGGTAAGAGAAGAAAAAAACACAGTAAGCTTACTATAATAAATCGGATTACAGCTAAGCTTATTGATAATTGTTTTGAGAATTCATCATTAAAATTTTTAACATACAAAACAACAGCATAAAGTGCTCCTGTTGCAAGGCATAATAAAATAAACCAGGATGAATAAGTAGTAGTGATTCCCATATTAATTATTACTATTGCAAATCTACTTTATAAAATTGATATTGTAATTATTTTTTAAATAGTATAACGTAAAATGATTTACTCAATATATAAAACGAGGCCTTTTAAATACTCACCTTCGGGATGAAAAGCATTTACGGGGTGGTCAGGGGCTTGTGAAAGCTTATGTAAAATACGAACGGACCTAGCTGCATTTATGGCCGCAGATATCACTGTTGATTTGAACAAATTACTATCAATAAGCTGAGAACATGAAAATGTAAATAATAAACCACCGCTACGTATTTTTTTTATGGCTTCGTAGTTCAATCTTTTATATCCCTGAACAGCATTGTGTTTCACATCTTTATGTTTGGCATAAGCCGGAGGGTCAAGAATTATTACATCATATAAGTAGTCACTTTCTTTAATAAAATCAAGTGTATCTCTTGTATAGCTTTTATGAATTGAACTTTCTAAGTTATTTAGAACAATATTCTTTTCAAGCATCTCAATTGCCTTCTTAGAGCTATCTACAGAATGAACCAAGCGAGCTCCTGAGTTTAATGCATAAATACTAAAACCTCCTGAATAACAAAATGTATTTAATACATTTTTTTCTTTAACATACGTTTGCAGTAAATTTCTGTTTTCTCGCTGGTCGATAAAAAAACCTGTCTTTTGTCCGTCCACATAATCAATTATAAACTGGTGCCCATTTTCATTGACAATACATTCATTTGTTTCACCAAATAGAAATCTGTTTTTAACAGCAAGTGATTTTGGTAATGTTTCACTGCTTTTATCATAAACAGCTTTAAGCTTATTTTTGTAAAGTTTTTGCAGCGCATCTGAAATGACATCCAAGTGTTTGTGCATGCCTATTGAATGTGCTTGTAAAACTGCATGTCCGTTATAATAATCAATTATCAATCCGGGTAAGCCATCACCCTCTGCATGAAAAAGTCTATAAACATTTAGCTTGTTATTATCTGTTAGCCCTATCTTTTCTCTAAAGATAAACGCTTTTTGCAATGCATTGAACCAAAATTCATCATTACAATCTACTTCCTCAAAGCTTATTATTCTTACAGCAATAGAACCACTTGAATAATGACCCATACCCAGAAATTCATCCTCATAACTGAATACTGATACCAATTCACCTTCGCAGGGGTGCCCGTTAATTTTTTTTATTGCTCCGGAAAATATCCATGGATGAAAACGTTTTATTGGCTCATCTTTACCTGATTTCAAAATAATTTTTATCACGGTTTTTTATTGCAAAATTAAAATTAGTTTTTATTTTTGTATTATAAATTAAGATACTTAATAACAATATTTATGAAAGAATTTTTTGTAACATGCTTATTAATGTTATTTGCCACAGTTGTTTCTTCTCAATGTGCTGATTCAACAAAGATTTACACTTTTAAATTTAATGCTAAAAAATACGAGATTGTAAAAGAACTCAAAACATGGGAAGCAGCAGCTAAATGTGCTGTTGAGAGAGGTGGATACTTAGTTGAGATTAATTCAAAAGAAGAACAGAATGCCCTATTTAATGCTGTTATCAAAGGAGGGAAAATACCTGTTGATTATGTGTCGGTAAGTACAGGTGGAGGTATTGCTTATATGTGGAT
>CAZVOS010000496.1:0-3247 GCA_964628845.1 uncultured Bacteroidales bacterium
ATTAATACGGGGTCAAATCCAGTTCAATAACAAAAATAATATTTTTTTAAAAAAAATAACTTGTTTATTTACGGTATAACTTAGTGGCCTGTTATTATTCTTTGCCACAAAGTCTCTAAAACACAAAGATTCACAAAGTTTATGAATAATACAGCTTAAGTTTAAAAATTTAAATTTTTTGTTTTATTTTTTATTAAAATTAACATTAAATATAATATGAGTTAAAAAATAGCTAATAAAAACTTTTCGAAACATTAATGTCAGATAAAATATTTTTGATTTTACTAAAGAAACATTATAATTGTAAAAAATTAATGAAATATTAAATCCATGAAAAAAGCATTAAATACAGTATTATTTTTACTGATAAGCATAACAAGCTATACACAGGTAAATGATAATAAACCCCAATACAATTTCGACTTCGAAATTATTGAAAAAGATAAAGTTAGTGGTTGGAGTCATATTGTTGGGAACAAAAAGAATAATGACATCTCATTAGATTCTCAAATTGTAAAAAGTGGTAAGTATTCGGCCGTACTTGAGAATAAAAAAAATGCCGGTTTACAGGCATATTTATACACCATTCCTGAAAATTATAAAGGTAATAAGATTACACTTTCGGCTTACGTTAAAACCGAAGATGTTACAGACGGGTATGCCGGTTTAATTATGCGTATTGACCCTCAACTTGCTTTTGATAATATGCACAATAATGGTATAAAAGGAACAACAGACTGGACCGAATATAAAATAACGCTTAAAATGAATCCCAAGAAAACAAAACAATTTGTCGTGGGTGGCTTACTTACAGGTAAAGGCAAGATGTGGATTGACGGTTTAAAAGTGAGTATTGATGACAAAGATATAAGCCAGTTAGAGCCCATAGAAAGGACGATACTCCCTGCCGAAAAGGACGTGGCATTTGAAGATGGGTCTCTCATATCTATATATGATGTTGATAAAAGTCAAATTGAAAATCTGAAAACGCTGGGCTTGGTTTGGGGGTTTCTGAAATATTACCATCCCAATATTGCAAAAGGCAATTTTAACTGGGATTACGAGCTTTTTCGTATAATTCCAAAAATAATGAATTTAGAAAATAACAATATGAGAGACAATATCCTGCTCAACTGGATAGAAAGCTTAGGTGCGTTTGAGAAAGCAACAGAAGTTAAAACAAAAAAGGAAATTAAAATTGAGCCCGATTTATACTGGATACAAAACTCCTCTTTTTCAAAACCTCTTGTAGATGCATTGCAGCAGATTAAAAATGCAAAAAGACCTAAAGAACATTATTACATAGGATTTGTTCCCAGAGTAGGAAATCCTGAATTTAAAAACGAACAAGCTTATGCTCAAAACTCATTTCCTGATGCAGGTTTTCGCATCTTGTCGCTGTTCAGGTACTGGAATATTATTCAATATTATTTCCCTTATAAGAACCTTATAGAAGAAGATTGGAAGAATGTTCTGGAAGAATTTATCCCGATATTTATTCATGCAAATAATGAAACCGAATACACACTTGCAGTGCTGGAGCTTATAGCACGGGTACACGACACCCACGCCAATATATGGGGCGATAACAAAACGCTGCAAGATTATTTAGGCAATCTTTATGCACCCATAGAAGTTCGTTTTATAGAGAACAGGCCGGTTGTGAGTGGCTATTATGATGTGACCTTAGGGAAAGAAACGGGATTAGAAATCGGAGATATTATCACTACAGTAAATAATATCTCTATTGAAAAAATTATTAAGAACAAGCTTACATATACACCTGCTTCCAATTACCCCACACAGTTGAGAGAAATAGCTGAAAACCTCTTAAGAACTAATGATTCTGTTCTAACTCTTGAATACGAAAGGAATGGAATAAATAAAAAAGCCAGTATAAGGACTTTTTCTGCAACAGAAATTAATTTATATGGAAGGTATCAGATTACAGATACTTCTTTCAAAAAAATTGAAAAAGATATTTGCTATATTAATAATGGTTCTCTTAAAAGACACCATCTGTCCCTAATCAAAGACGAGATAATAAATTCAAAAGGACTTATTATCGACAACAGAAACTATCCAAGCGATTTTCCTATTTATTCTTTAAGCAATATAATTATGCCGGCCAGCATGCCATTTGTCAAATTTACGAATAGCAGTATCGAAACACCTGGTCTTTTTACATTTGAAGAGTCGTTAAATGCCGGAATAAGAAACAAAGCATACTATAAAGGGAAAGTGGTGATTATTGTTAACGAAATAACCCAAAGTTCGGCAGAGTACCATGCCATGGCTTACAGGGTGCATCCCAATGCTGTAGTTATTGGCTCAACAACTGCCGGTGCCGATGGCAATGTGTCTTTTTTCTATTTACCGGGAGGTATAAGTACTGCCATCAGTGGTATTGGGGTGTATTACCCCGATGGTAAAGAAACACAACGTATAGGTATAGTGCCCGACATAGAAGTTAAACCCAGCATCGAAGGCCTTAAAAATGCTCAAGATGAATTATTGCTTAAAGCCATCGAGATAATAAATCAAAAGTGAAAAAATGATAAAACGTACACTTTATTTTGGAAATCCTGTTTATCTCAGGGCAGGCAAAATGAAAATCGTAGAAAAATTTTTTTAAAAAAACTTCCTTTACATAAAATATTTTTTATAATTTTACCAAATGGTTAAACCATATAATTAAATCATTTGTTTAAATGTCATTAAAAACAACAATAACTACTGAGCAAAAGATAATAGAAGCTGCCAAGAAAGTGTTTGTAGAAAAGGGTTTTGATGGTGCCCGCATGCAGCATATAGCCGACGAAGCCGGTATTAACAAGTCCTTGCTGCATTATTATTTTCGCAGCAAAGAGAAACTCTTCGACGCTATATTTTATGATGTTTTCAGACAATTTATGCCCAAGGTGGGTATGATAATGATGTCCGAACTCTCGTTGTTTGAAAAGATAAGGGCTTTTGTGGGGCAGTATATGGATATGCTAATCAGCAATCCTTTTTTACCTGTTTTTGTACTTAACGAGTTGAGCCACCGCCCCGAAAAAATTCTCAATGCGTTCAAAGATACGGGTATTAACCCCGGCATGCTCAATCACCTCTTAAAAACGGAAGTTCAGCAAGGGCATATCGTAGAGATAGAAGCCACCCACCTTATGGTCAATATCATTGGTATGTGTGTTTTTACAATGGTAGGGCGTCCCATCATTCAGGGATTTATTTTTCAGGGTGATGT
>CAZVOS010000497.1:0-3238 GCA_964628845.1 uncultured Bacteroidales bacterium
ATGCCTGCTGAGATATCGAAGAAGAGAAAATTTGTTTTTGTAAAAATTTCACCTTGAGGTAAATTTTGGTTGTATGAAATACCATCGAATTGATTGTCGAAGTTAAGAGCATCCTGATTGAAACTTTTTTGTGTGATACCTGGTTGCAGAGCAAATGAGATGTAATGGTTATTAAATTTGTTTAGTGCCTTGATGTATGATAAAGCCAGATTTATCTGAGTGGTACTGTAACCCGCATCGCCTGCTTTATCTGTATTAACAATAATACCTGAGCCAAACATATCTTGCTGTTTGTTTCTGTGTAAGACCGGCATATCGAACGAAGCTGTAAATGTACGGTAAGGCACAGTAACGGATTGCCATTGGTTTTTGAAGTTAAGTGCAAACCTGTGCGAGCCCATAAAATAACCTGCCTTGGCAGGATTGAGGTTAAGAGGTGAGTTATAATATTGCGAATAATGAATGTCTTGAGCTGATAAGGAAGTTGCGTTAAATAATAGTAAGGAAAGAAAAAAAACAAACCATAGATTCTTAATATGGATATAGACAGACTTGCTCAAATCGAAATTTTTATATTTATTTTTATTAAATATCATGAAATTGGTTGATTTGAACATATTAGCATTCTTCATACTTGAATTAACGCAGGAGAGTTATATTGCCTTTTTTGAAGAATTCCTGTTTATCAAGACAAATAACTTCAAGGTAATATACATAAACTCCCGGTTCAGAAATTTTTGATTTATAGAAGCCATTCCATCCCTCTGCAATATTTCTGGTTTCAAAGACCATTTCTCCCCAGCGGTTATAGATGGTGAGATAGAGTTCGTCAATAACGCGTCCTCTGACGAAAAGGATATCATTCATATTGTCGTTATTGGGGGAAAAAGCATTGGGTATAAATATGTTTGATTCATCGCATATCACATCCATTACATAAATTGTTACTGAATCAGTATATACACAACCATATTGGTCCATAATATTGACGTAATATGTTGTTGTTTGTGTGGGTGTGGCTATTGGATTATATATATGAGAATTATTGAGAGAGCCGGAAGGTTGCCAAGCGTAGGTAAAATTGTATAATTGTGATGTATAAAGTGCGACAGACTGGCTTCTGAATATGGTATCTTTGTCGGCATAGGTGACTATATTCGGCGGGAAGATAGTGGAGTCGTTAACAGTGATAGTATCGCTTATGTTACAGTCATTGATGTCGGATACAGTGATATTATAGAGACCTGCACAGAGATTTGATGCAGAAGTTGTTGTTTGACCATCGCTCCAAATATAATTATAAGGAGGAGTGCTTCCTGAAACTTCAGCAATAGCCACTCCGTTACATACATCAACACAAGGCACATTAGTTGAAGAAAGTAAGAGTACTAAAGGAGTAGGTTCAAGCATGCTAACTGAATCTGTGATACTGCACATGTTAGTGTCAGTAATGGTAACATAATAAAGGCCATCGCAGAGGTTATTTACAAAAGCAGTCGTATTGCCATTGCTCCAGTTAATGGTATAGGGAGGCGTGCCACCTCCAACAGTTATTTCGGCTTCGCCATCACAAAAGGTATAACAGTCAGGATTTTTGATGTTAATAATGGATGATGTAAGAGCTGGTGGTTCTGTGATGGTAATAAAGACATTACGTACACAACCTGCTGATTCAGATATAGTAATACTATATGTGTCAGCACATAAGTTGTTTTGCGTGTCGCTCGTATCTCCATTGTTCCATAGATAGCTGTATGGAGGAGAGCCGCCGTTGCCAAATACAAAAGCATCACCATCGCAATAGCCATAGCAGCTTACATTCTGATGTGTGTAATTGGCATCAAAATTAGAAGTATCGTGAATAGTTATTGGTAATACAGCAGTACAGTCGTTTGAATCGGTAACGGTTACAGTATATGTGCCTGCACATAGACCTGATATTTGGGGTGTGGTCTGGCCTGAGATCCAAGAGTATGTATAGGGAGGCGTGCCACCACTGCCGCTAACAGTGATAGACCCATCACAAATGCCATTACAAACGACATGTTGGGTATCTGTAACAACAACATTTAAAGGGGGTGGTTGGGTTATATTGAATGATACAACTAAAGTACAATTATTGAAATCGGTAATTGTTGTTATAATGTTGCCTGCACATAAACCAGTAACTGTAGGTGTATTGAGTCCATTGCTCCACATATAGGAGTATGGAGCCGTGCCACCGCCTGGATTAACCGTTATTTCGCCAGTGCAATAGCTGTAACAGTCAACATTCTGAATGTTTTGCGTGGTACTTAAAATGGTAACATTAACTGTAACAGAGCTGGTGGCAGTACATCCATATTGGTCTGTAGCAGTAACTGTATATGTTGTATTGTTTTGGGGATTGACGAGAGGATTGGCAGTATTTGAGCCACTAATGATTGAAGAGCTGGGTTGCCATTCATAGGTAAGAGGGTTCAGAGGGTTCTGATTAAATGCTTCAATAGTTGTAGAATTGCCCAGACATATATTTTGCTGAGGGCTGGTTGTTATACTGACTTGAGAAACAGTAACTTGGACAGAATCGATGGCAGCGCATAATTGGTTTTTTACTTGCAAATAATATGTAGCAGTACCAGTAAGGTTTGATGTGAATGAATTATTAGTGGGAAAGACATTGAGTGTGTCAGTAAAATTATTATTTGTTGACCAATGGTACGATACACCTGTTTGATTTGCAGAGCCAATAAGAGTAAAGCTGCCCTGACACACAGTAGTATCGTTTCCTGCATTGGCTGAGAGGTTGTCAACAACCACACGCTGGTAAAGGGTATCTGTACAGATGCCGTTGGAAACGAGCAACATATATTGAGTGGTATTGAGGGGGGATGCAATAGGGTTTGAAATATCGTTGGCACTCAGGTATGTTGATGGGAGCCACAGGTAAGTGGTATTGGGGTCGGGGAGGGGGAGAATACCTATTTGTGTAAAATCATCTTTACATATAGAATCGGTAGGTAAAGTATCAACAGTATTAGAAAGGATAATCACTTGTCGTACAATGGTATCGGAGAAATTGCATGAGCCCATATCAGAAACAATCAGAGTTACATTGTATATGCCTGATTGGGTGTAAGTAGAATATAAAAGCACGACGGTGCGGGGAGTAATGCTATGAGATGTAGGGATACAAATAGTTATTTGTGTTCTTATTTAGATGGAGAACTAGATACTGAAAAGGTTAATGCTGTTGAAG
>CAZVOS010000498.1:0-3233 GCA_964628845.1 uncultured Bacteroidales bacterium
AGTAGTACCACCATTTATTTTATATGTAACCATCACATCAAATCCTTGAGGATTAGAAAATGTTACAGATGGTGCCTGAGTATTCTGGCATACGGATGTTGTTCCACTAATAGATGCAGTAATTGCTTGCCGTACAGTAAGTGTATGACTTAGGCAAGAAGTAGTTATGACACAAGGAGAAGTCATTGTTCTGCGTACAAAGTATTGAGTAGTTGTTGAGGGTTGTACGGTTACTGAATTTGTAGTACTTAAGATAGAACCGATACCACAACCACCTTTATACCATTCGTAAGTGGCACCCGAATCGGATCCACCTGAGGCAGTAAGTGTTACAATATCATTAATACATATTATGTCTTCGCCTGTTATTGTAGTAGGTACTGTAGGAGCAGGCATAACTGTAACAACAATAATATTTGATTCAGCAGTACACGAACCCGAAGTAACTTTTCTTATAAAACTAGTCGTTGCATTTAAATTACCTGGCTTGTATTTACGTTGATTAGCACCTGGTATGTTAGTAAAGAAATTAGGGTCTGTGCAGTTGCCTGAAGAACATTGAGCCCATTGGTATTGATAATTGCCAGCGCCACCTGTTGCAGCAGGTCCTGTGAGGGTATCAATTGGAGAAGTGCCAGCGCAAATAGTCTGTGCACAACAAATAGTTCCGGGATTAAGTACGCTGCTAACAACCTGTATTGAATAAGTGCCAGCGCCGCCGGGATTGCTTTGACCTTGTGCCTGAAAACCTCCATCACCTCCATCTGTATCAACAGTGGGCGACAAAGTAGCATCACAGGGGTTGTATATAATTTTAATACGGCCACCGCCGCCACCGCCGCCACCGCCGGCATAATCATGGCATAATCCTCCTGTTGTTTGATTTGGAATGCCTGCAGCACCTCCATTACCACCCTTTGTTTTGAGAGTACCTGTACAAACCATAGCGGAGTCGCATTGCAAGAAGATACCGCCACCAGAACCACCGCCGGCACCGCCTGCAGCACCGCCTGAGGTAACATAAGTCATATAGCTTGTACACCATGAACACTGACCACACATACAACTGCCACCACCAAAATTACAGCTATAATTATTACAACTGTTATAGCTCCCATTCCCACCACTTAATCCGTTTCCGCCATTACAGAGTATGGAACCAGTAACTTCAAGTCGGCTCATGCTCACCAATTTCACCATAGCACCACCTTTACCGCCTACACCACCTTTAGAACCACTTAGATATGAGCCACCGCCGCCGCCGGCACCGCCGCCACCAGAACCCCATTCAATATCAGTTCCATATTCCTGACCTATAACACTTCCTCCATTACCACCTGTTACACTATATCCTGGCTCATTTCTATTAGAATTAAAGGATGCTCCTGTACCACTTCTTCCTCCAGTTCCACCTACGCCACCATAGCCACCGCCACCGCCACCACCTGCGCCACTGGCGCCGGCGAAAACACCATCTTTATCACCACTACATAAGAATCCACCACATTTTCGTGATTTACCCCAGGCGTCATCACCTATACTACCACCACGTCCGTAGCTTGCACCTTGACCATTACCACCATTGTATCCTTTTCCTCCTGAATAAAGCCGGTCTTTTCTGTCAGAGCAATTGGAATAAGCATTTCCTCCATTTCCACCATATCCACCAACACCACCCATTTCATTACCATTGATAGTACCATAAATATAAATTTTATTAGCATTAATAACGAGTTTCTTACAAGCAGGGTTAACGGTAACAGTTCTTCCTGCACTTACCTGAAACACATTAATATTTGTATGTTCACCCATCATAAGAGTATCGTTTAGGGGAATCAAGTTTGCAGCATTATGATTAACAGGGCTGGGACATACAGGGTCAATATTATAATTAAGCATTATAAGTATTGTTGAATAGTATTCATCTAAACAACCATCGTAATATCTTACCTGCCAATAATTAGCCCCTGGATATAAGCCAACAACATCATATTCAGTATCTGTTCCTACATTAATCCATGGTCCATAATTAACAGAAATTTCATAATGGCAGTTTGGATGTGTTCCCATAGAGCCAGACCATTTCAGAGTGGCATAATCCACAGTAACACTTGCACCATTAACAGGGCTAACTATATTAGGTGCAGATGTAGAGATATTGTAAAATGTAACAACCACATCGTCAGTAGCTGAACAACCATTCGATGCCTGTACACTTACAGTATACGTTGTTGTAACATTGGGTGTAGCTATTGGGTCAGCAATTGTATGATTGTTCAAACTGTTATTAGGACTCCACAAATAAGACACTATATTTGTTGAACCTGTACCATTTAATACTATATCGTCAATCATCCAGTAATATTCATCCTGCCCTTCATAGTTCCATTTGAATTTAACCTGTGATTGGTTGTTTAAAGCAGTAAGCACAGGGCTTACATAATGTGTAGGGTTATTTATTGTTACATCTAACTCAAATAATTGTGTCCAAGTATTTCCATTATCTATACTGTAAGAAAACCTTGCTGCACTTAATTCAAATTGTTCAAAATAATGATTGAATGAAATAGTTACATCAGTATAATCAGTTAGGTCAATAGTATTAGATATTAAATCAGTATTTTGTATTCCTGTAGAGCCATAGGCATCGCTGTTGAGGTACGCATAATTACCTGAGCTACCAATAAGACTAGGAGCTGTTATTCCTATTTGCCAAACCTGACCTGTACCTGCATGGTCAACAATAGACCAGTTTGTAGGTAAACTAGAAGAGGCATTGAAATTCTGTGAATAAATACCACCTGCATTTAGTTGTACGCTGCTACCTTCACAAATATCCACATCGAATCCAGCGCTGAGAACAAGGGCTGAGAATACATCTAAGGTACCATATGTTTTTATAGTATTTCCAAAAACATCGGGGCAACCGCCGGTAAGTTCTACTGTATAATCGTAAGTGCCACTTGTATCAGGAGCACCGCTAATAGTTATTGTACCGCTGTCGAATGTTCCAGTTATACCCGAAGGCAAGCCGCTAAAATTGGCTCCTGTAGCTCCTGTTGTATTGTAAACAATATCCATTATAGGAATATTAATACAAATATCCTGTATATTACTTCCTCCAGGAAATACCAGTTCAACAGTATTAACAGGGTTAACAGTTATTGTACCAGTAACAAAAGCAGTTCCACAACCTCCTGTAGAGGCAATAGAATAATCATAAGTACCACTTA
>CAZVOS010000499.1:0-3233 GCA_964628845.1 uncultured Bacteroidales bacterium
TTCAAGCCGTTTATCCTTACGCTTGGGGAATAAGAAAACTTTAACCGTATCACCATGGAGTGCCTTACCAGTATTGTTATACCCTATGCGGATATCATCTTCAAAATCGGGGCAGCTCACATAAGCTTTGCCTGTTTGTTTCATATCTACAACTCCTACTACATAGGATTGTTTTAGCGACGCAATGTGTGCATTGCGTGTATTCAAATAATATTTGCCCCTGTTGGCTTCAATAATGAACGCTTCTTTGGTTAAAGTATTAAGTAACTCAAGAACAAGCATACGCTCATTTTTTTCTGTTAGCGCTAAATGTTTTGATATTTGTTTGTAATTGTATTTGTTCTTTGAGTTTTCGCTAAAAAAACCCATCAATTTTTTTTTAAGGATATCTCTCTGTTGTTTTTTTTCTATTTTGCTCATAAATTTAATAAAGCTTTAATTAATAAAATAAAGGTAAACATATTTGTTTAAAAAATACATGAAATTATTTTTTATTACTTTTGAAAAAAAATAGAAAAATGAAATTATCGGTTATTGTTCCAGCATATAATGAGGAGAATACTATTGTAAATATTTTAAAAAAGCTTAACTCAGTAGCACTTCTTGGCGGTGTTGAAAAAGAAATTATTGTTGTAAACGACTGTTCGAGGGATGCCACTGAAGAAAAGTTGATGGATTTCATTAAGACGCATCAAAATATACATGTACAGTATTATAAACATGAAATAAACAAGGGCAAGGGAGCGGCTATACGTACGGGTATTGAAAAGGCAACGGGTAATTACATCATAGTTCAGGACGCCGATTTGGAATATGACCCCAATGAGTTTAATCTTTTATTGAAACCTGTGTTAGATGGTTTTGCCGATGTGGTATATGGCTCCCGTTTTATGGGTGGTAATCCACACCGTATTTTATTTTTCTGGCATTCTATTGGGAACAAATTCCTGACCTCTATTTCTAATGCTTTTACCAATCTGAATCTTACCGACATGGAAACCTGCTATAAAATGTTCAGGGCCGATATCATAAAAGGGATAAAACTTGTAGAAAACCGCTTTGGCTTTGAGCCAGAGGTAACCGCTAAGATAGCCCGTATAAAAAACATCAGAATATACGAAGTGGGTATCTCTTATTATGGGAGGACTTATGCCGAAGGCAAGAAAATAAGCTGGAAAGATGGTTTCAGAGCTTTGTGGTGTATATTGAAATACAATATTTAGTAGCATTTACTTTCCAAAAGGTATTTTTTTACATAATCTTCTACCCCTGCTTCAAGAGAGTAGAAGGGTTTTATGTAACCTATAGAGGCAAGCTTGTTCATATTGGCTTGGGTAAAGTATTGGTATTTGTCGCGGATATCAAGAGGCGTGTCAACAAAACGTATGTCGGGTTTAATGCCCATGGCTTTAAAAGTGGCCAGCGTCAAATCGAGGAATGAGCGGGCATAACCTGTACCCAGATTATATATACCGTTGTATTTTTTATATTTTAACATAAACAAAAATACTTTAAGCACATCTTTTACATAAACGAAATCTCTCGACTGCATACCGTCTTTGAAGTCGGGATGGTGTGAGCGAAAGAGATTCATATACCCATTATTTTTTATTTGATTGAAAGCATGAAAAATAACAGACGCCATACGTCCTTTGTGATATTCATTGGGTCCGTAAACATTAAAAAATTTTAAACCAGCCCAAAAGGGAGGTTTTTTAATTTGTAATAACACCCATTTGTCAAATTCATTTTTTGAAACACCATAAGGATTTAGTGGCTTGAGTAGCGGAATAATTTCGTGGGTATCATCGTAACCCAGTTCACCTAAGCCATAAGTGGCTGCTGAAGAAGCATATACCAAAGGTATCTGATAGTATGCACATGCGAGCCATACTTTTTTGCTGTACTCCAGATTTAAAGTGTTTAAAATGTCTTTATTAAATTCAGCAGTGTCGGTACGTGCACCCAGATGAAAAATGAAATCAATTTTTTTTTGATGCACACTCAGCCATTCAAAAAAATCGCTGCGTTCTAATTTCCTATGGTATTCGCGAAAGATTAGATTTTGAGTTTTTTCTTCTTTCGAAAAATCATCAACCAGTATCAATTGTTTTATACCTTCTTTATTAAGCTTTTTTACCAAACAGCTTCCAATAAATCCAGCAGCTCCTGTTACTATAATCATATTCTTTTATTTATAAATAATTCAACTTTAGAATCGGATATTGCTTTTTTACTGATTAAATCATTATATAAAAACATAATAGCTGTTAGAGCTTTATCATTCATACTGATGCTATAATCATTCACATAGGTATTGATATGCTTTTGAATAATATCATCAGGGGTACCCTGTACATTTTTTTTTACAAAATTATAACTTGCATTTGGATTTTCAAAAGCATAAATAATACTTTTTTTTATTAAGCCGTTAATTTTTTGTTTCATATATTCGGGCAAACTACGCTTAACAGCAATACAGCCAAGAGGTATGGGCAGATTGTAATTTTTCTGCCAAAGTTTTCCCAGATTTTGCAGTTCAAAAAGGTTTTTCTTTTTAAACGAAAATACATTTTCGTGTATCACAATACCTATATCTGCTTTATTTGTTAAAACAGCGTTTTCTATTTCTGAAAAAAAGAATGGGATACATTGCCTGGCTTCAAAAAAATGATTAAAAATCAAATTGGCAGTAGTCAGTAAGCCGGGAACAGCCAATGTCATATTTTTAAACTCTAAAGGGGGTATATTTCTTTTCCCAATAATGATGGGCCCAAAATCATCGCACAAAGCAGCTCCAGAAGTAAGACAAGCATAATGTGTTAGCACTTTATAGAAAGCATGAAAGCTCAGTTTACTCACATCATATTTGTTTGTAAATGCGGCTTTATTAAGAGTTTCCACATCTTCAATCGCGTAATTAAATTGCAGCCCTTCGGTATCTATTTTATTATTTACCAGGGCATCAAAGATAAATGTGTCGTTAGGACAGGGTGAAAATGCCAGACTTATTTCGAGTTCCTTCATTTAGTAAGAATTTTGATAAAACTTTAATAAAATATAAGTGATACAGATAAACCTGAATTATTCATAAAATGTTATGTTTTAGTGTTTCTTATATGTTTGCAAAATTAAAAATAAAATAAAAAAAACTCAACTTATATGTTTGCAAAATTAAAAATAAAAAAAAAGCTCAACTTTGAGGCAAGTAGGGTTGATGTGTTTTAGTACTT
>CAZVOS010000500.1:0-3221 GCA_964628845.1 uncultured Bacteroidales bacterium
TAATTTTAAATGCAGGTGGCTATGCCCATACATCTGTAGCCATTGCAGATGCTCTGGCTTATTTAACTATACCATCTATTGATGTGCATATTTCAAATGTTTTTAAAAGAGAAGCATATCGAAAAATACTTCTTACTGCCGAAAAAACAACAGGAACTATTTCTGGCTTTGGTCTTCTATCCTATAAATTAGCTATTGAAGCCCTTATCAATCTGAAGTAATTATTTAACTGAAATCTTTTTCTGACAAAGAAGAAAAAACTTTCTTTTTTCTTATATAATAATCTTTGACAATAGATTTATTATAAATACAACTCACTTCTTTTTGCACTATGAGCTTTCTTTTAATTCTTATGCATTTCATCGATTTATAAAAAACTATATATGCTCTTACAACAGCCCACAAATGAATAAAACCACCACTGAATAAGAACGATACTGCTGCTATAAAATCCAATATGGCCCTTTTAAATAAAACTGTTTTTAAAGAAACTGAAGTTATATTCTTATATATAAGACTTAAGTTATTTCTGAAGTTTAAAAAAGTTTTCTGCGGAGACATCTTATCTAAAGTAGCCCCTCCAATATGATAAATAGTAGAATACGGATAATAAAAAATCTTATAACCTGCATTTTTTAACCTCCAGCACAAATCAATTTCTTCCATGTGAGCAAAAAAATCCTCATCAAACCCACCTTGCTGATGAAAAAGCTCTGCTCTTATAAAGAGACAGGCCCCACTTGCCCAAAATATTTCAACAGTATTGTTATATTGTTCTACATCTTTTTCCAAAGTCTGAAAAAGTCTGCCTCTACAAAAAGGATATCCCAATTTATCTATAAAACCACCGGCTGCTCCGGCATATTCAAACAAGAACTTGTTATGATAAGACAATATCTTGGGCTGGCATGCAGCTATACTTTTATCTTTCTCCATAAAATCAATAACACCTGCAATCCAATTTGGAGTTACTTCTATATCTGAATTGAGAAGTATGTAATAATCAGCTTCTACTTGTTTTAAAACAGTATTGTAACCCTCGGCAAAACCCAGATTTGAAGCATTCTTTATAAGGCGTAAATGGGGGTAATTATTGGCCAAGAACCCTATTGAATCATCACTCGAATTATTATCGGCAATAATTATCTCTGCCGCATCCTTTGAATATTCAATAACGGAAGGTAAGAAGCGTTCAAGTAAGTTTTTCCCGTTCCAGTTTAGAATAACAACGGCTACCTTCGGCATCATTAATTTATTTTTAAAAATACAAAGTTATCCTTTTAAAATTATTTTTCAGGTTAAAAATAAATTAAATCTATTTGGGATTTCTATAGTTATCATAAACCCTTCCCCCCCAATGTCTCTCAGAATCTTCAGGGTCAAGAGAATGGGTGGGGGTATCTCTTTTGTGTATCTTTATCTGCCAGCGGGGGTCATTAATCTCTCCCAGAGCATCAGAATGTATCAACTCATAATCATTAGTTGCAAACTCCCTGGTATAAAAAACAAAACGCCTGTTATTCTGATTGCGTAAAGTGTAATAATGCCATATTTCATAAGGATAAGCACTTGGCTCATATTCGCTTTTTGTGATGCTATTAGGGGGGCCGTATTGCAGATATACACGTCCCCTGTCTGTTTCATAACCCTTCCTATTGCCTGTCCCAAAAGATTTATTAACCTTCTGTACCTCAAGAGCATAATCACGCCATGCCTTTTCAGGATTTTGTGCATCCCTCGAATACCAAAAATTATAAAAAAACCTCTGCATAGATTCCACATCTGCTCTTTTAAGATTATTTGTTGCATGTAACCTCTCCATCTCAGTAGAAATGGGATATAATGAATTAATATAATTCTTTAAGGTATCCGAATCTGTTATCCTTGACACAAACAAAGCCGTTAATTCAATATTTTTAAAATCATCTTCATTATAAGCCAAATCAGGATTACTCCTGTAAAAGAAAAATTTCTGACATTGTTTTAATACATTATTCTTATCCCTCACACATACCACCATATTATAATTGCCCGAAGGTAAATCTTTTAACTGAAACTCCCCTATGATGACATGAGTACCCTTAGAGACTTCTCTCTTTACCCTATTGTAATTTGAAAGCACATTTTGTGTTTCCCACGATTCAATGTAATAATTTACAATATAGGGCGCATCCTTACCAAAAATTTGAACAGTGTTATAAATCTCTGTATAAAAAGTGAGTTTTTCAACTGTCTTGGGATAGTAGTTAATTATATAAGGAATAATATCATACCCGGCTTTACTTAAAATATTTGTTTTCTCTGTTTTTTTAAGAGACTCAACCAACTGTATATCAGAAACTATAATATTATTTGTATCAAAATCGATAGATATTTTTTCTACAATAAAATAAGGTTTGTTTTGGGTATTCATATCAGCAATATACAACTCCAAATCATAATTGCCATTAGGAACAAGTATGCGTTGCAAATCCAGAAAATTAAAATCTATTTGAGAGGTATCAGCCGTTTCGGGACTTAACAACTCGTATTTGTTGAAAGTTACTATACTGTCGTTTTGTTTAAAAATCATAGTTATTTCTATCTTCGCCTGAAATAGACCCTGTGCATTTTTTACATACTCAGCACTTTTCCCATCAACAAGTAAATAGGTTTCAACAAAAGGACCATCATCATACGAATAAAAATTTGCATACGAAAAAACAGCATTCAGATTTTTTGCTGATACTTCATTAATAAATAATGTTATAACTATTGTAATGAATAAGAAGAATATCTTTGCTTTCATATCTAAATAATTTAGTTAATGTAAAATTATACATTTGATTTTATATATGACGGAATAAATCAGTTTAAGGTTACTTAAACCATATATGAATCTCATATCTTATTGATTACCAGATTTATAAAAAAATCAACGTTTAAGTTTATGAAATCTGATCCAAGTTTTTTGAATTTTAAATAATAAATAATGCGTCATAATGACATCTAAAGCCGATATAATATGCCATAAAGTCATATATATTTAATAATATTTATATGGTTTTAAGTTTGTAGAATAATAAATAAAAAAAATATGAACTTGAATAATTTTACAATTAAAGCTCAGGAAGCAATAAATAAAGCTACCGAAATAGCGAAAAGCAATAATCATCAGTCGCTCGAAAATGCACACATTCTTAAAGCCATTTATATCTCTGATGATGCTGTTATACCTTTTA
>CAZVOS010000501.1:0-3221 GCA_964628845.1 uncultured Bacteroidales bacterium
TTATAATTTTGCTGTCTTAAACTAATTATTAATTCAATCAAAAATAAATTTTTATGAAAGCTTATATCTTTCCAGGTCAAGGGGCACAATTTGTTGGTATGGGCAGAGACCTATACGACAATATACCATTAGCCAAAGAGATGTTCGAAAAAGCCAATAACATACTTGGTTTCCGTATTACCGATTTGATGTTCAATGGTACTGAAGAAGACCTGAGACAAACCAAAGTAACACAACCTGCCATATTCCTGCATTCAGTGATAATGACTGCCTGTATGGGCGACAGTTTTAAACCAGATATGGTGGCTGGTCACTCTCTGGGTGAATTTTCTGCACTTGTTGCCAACAAATCACTTAGTTTCGAGGATGGGCTGCTATTGGTATCAAAAAGAGCTGTGGCTATGCAAAAGGCCTGCGAAGCTGAACCATCAACAATGGCTGCCATACTGGGTATTGAGGACGAAAAAGTGGAAGCCATCTGCAAGGATATTGATGAGGTTGTTGTTCCTGCCAATTATAACAGTCCCGGACAACTGGTCATCTCAGGCAGTATAAAAGGCATCGAAATTGCCTGCGAACGCATTAAAGCTGCTGGTGCTAAAAGGGCACTGCCTCTTAAAGTAGGTGGCGCATTCCATTCACCCTTGATGGAGCCAGCACGTATTGAGCTGGCAGAAGCTATCAAAGGCACCAGATTCAACAAAGCTGTTTGCCCCGTATATCAGAATGTAACTGCAAAGCCAGTTGTTGAACCAGAAGAAATAAAACAAAACCTTATCCTCCAGCTTACTTCACCTGTGTTGTGGACACAAATAGCAAGCAAGATGATTAATGATGGGGCTTCAACCTTCGTAGAAGTAGGACCAGGTACTGTATTACAAGGTTTGGTAAAAAAAGTAAATCCCGATGTTGAAGCTTACAGCGCTGCAATTAATTAAACCCGTTAAAACACATGAGCAAAACAGCTATTATTGCAGGTGCTACAGGTCTTACAGGTAAGTTTCTCCTACAACTTCTTATTGATTCAGAAATTTACAGCAGTGTAAAAGTCATTACAAGAAAAACACTGGACTTGAACAAGCCAAAAGTTCAGGAAATTATTACAGATTTTAATACTATTGATAATTTCAAACATTTGCTCGTGGCCGATGATGTTTTTTGCTGCCTAGGTACCACCATTAAAAAAGCCAAAACCAAAGATGCTTTTAAAATAATAGATATGGATTATCCGCTCAGAATTGCAACTCTATGTAAAGAAAATAAAGCATCTCAATATTTGCTTATCTCATCAATGGGAGCTAATCCTAATTCGCTTATTTTCTATCCGAAGGTAAAAGGGATGCTCGAAGAAGAGCTTAAGAAGATAGGATTTGATGGTTTGCATATTTTCCGCCCTTCGCTTCTTCTGGGGAAACGTCAAGAATTCAGGTTTGGCGAATATTTAGGCACTGCCATATACAAACTGTTTGCATGGACACTTATAGGTAAGCTTAAGAAATACAAAGGCATCAAAGCCGAAGCTGTTGCATTTGGCATGTTTAAACAAGCACAATTAAATTTAAAGGGAATACACATCTATGAATCAGATAAAATTGCATACCTCTAGAATCATTTTAATAGCTGTTATTTTCTATACTTCTACAGCATGTAATTTCGACTCTATGTTTTTGCTGCCCTATAAACTACTGAAAGCAAAAGAATATTCTATTGTTATTAATGATAAACAGAAAGATACCTTAATAGTTGTTTTTGATAAAATCAGCCACAGTCCTTCCATAAAGCACAAGGGCAAAGATTACGACGCTCCTTATACCATTGAAAGTATGTTTTTTGAAAACAACAGAAAAAACAGATTGTATGGATGGTTTCTTAAGCCCTTAGGAAAAGAAGCAGATGCTACTATTTTATTTCTTCACGGCAATGCAGGACATATATTATCTCATTATACCATAGTTCATCATTTGGCTAAACAAGGTTTTCAAGTTTTTTTGTTCGACTATAGTGGTTTTGGTTTCTCTGAAGGTACTGCCACAAGAAAACATGTACTTGAGGATGCTTGTTCTGCTTTCGATTACATGTATAAGAGGGATGATGTCAGAAAAACTAAGGTCGTTATCTACGGACAATCTTTAGGGGGTAATCTGGCTCCTGTGCTGGGCTGTAAAAAGAATGAATATGTGGATGCCGTGGTCATCGAAGGTGGTTTTTCGTCTCATGATGATATTGCAGCTTATACTACAAATCTTGGTATTCTCGCCCGAATAGGTGTGAGAGAACAATATAGAGCTAAGAAAGCTGTAAGAAAATGGCATAAGCCCATCCTTGTCATTCACAGTAAAGAAGACTCTATAATCCCCTACTCTATGGGAGAAACCATTTATAGAAACGCAAATTTACTAAAGTTCTTCTATAGCATTAACAAACCACATATTACAGGCCCTGTCTATTACAGCGACAGTATAAGCGCAAAGATAAGAAGTATGTTTTAGCATTGAACAGTATAAATATAAACCACGAAGGCACCTTTCGACTTAACCTTAACCTTAACCTTAACCTTAACCCTTATTTATATCCTAAACTTACTCATCCACAAGGAGTGTGTCTTGTTTTAATTCAGGATAAAGTAAACTTTCAATCTCATTTATTAATGGAAAGATGTTTTTATTGGTATTATTTAGAATAATTAAGGTGTTTTTGTCATCGGTATACCTTCTGAATGTACATCTGTAACCATGCCACCAGCCATTGTGATAAACCATCTTAATATTATCCTGTTTGGGTAATCGCCATCCCAGGCCATAAGGGAAAGTGTCGCCTTTAATTGTGGTATTTTTTGTAAACATCTCATTTATTGCACCTTGAGGTAAAAGTATATCGCTGTATAAAGCCGCATCCCATTTAAGCAAATCATCGGTTGTGGAATAGATGCCCTTATCCCCTATTATGCCATCATTAAAATCATCTTCATAGTGCACATAACGTCCTCCCCTTCTTACATAACCTTTTGCCTTATTGGGAATTAAATCGGCATAGAGCTTATGGATCACATACGTATCGCTCATACCTAAAATATCGAAAATGTTCTCTTTAAGAAATAAATGAAAATATTGACCAGATACTCTTTGCACAATAGATGCCAGAAAAGCATATCCTGTATTGCAATACGAAAACTTAGAGCCAGGTACAAAATTAAGTGGTAGAGGATTTTCAACAAACATATC
>CAZVOS010000502.1:0-3214 GCA_964628845.1 uncultured Bacteroidales bacterium
AATCATCCCCGAATATTTAACCCTTGCATTAAATTCAAAATTAGTAAAGATGCAAGCCAAAAGAGATGCAGGAGGGTCTATAATTTTACATTGGCGGGTTGGTGAAATTGAAAATGTGGTTGTCCCAATTATTGATTATTCCCTCCAGGAAAAAATTGCAGCTCTGGTAGAAGAGAGTTTTAGTTTAAAGAAGCAATCGGAGCAACTTTTAGAGGTGGCTAAGCGGGCTGTGGAGGTAGCGATTGAGGAGGGGGAAGATGAGGGGATGGTGTATATTAGTAAGTATGTAGAATAAAAAATAATTTCTCCCAATTAATAAATAACTAAGTAAACATTACTATATTTGTAATAGTACTTTGATGTTAAAAATGGACACCAATAAATTTAAATTATTCCTAACCAACTTAGGATTCTCTGAAACTGATTTTTCGGTATCAAAGGATAATTTATTTTCATATAACATTGGCAACAAAGAGGGTATTCATTTTATTTACACTTCTACAACCGAAGACATTTTTGAAAAACATCAATATTACTGGAATAAAAACAATATCAATACATTCATTGCTGTTGGCAAAGAAAATACGCACATTATTCATGCAAAACAAAAACCCAACAAAAGCAATCCTACGGCAAGAAATATTGTCATAAAATCATTTGATTATGGTGTAAATACACAGGGTTTTGAAAGTGAAAAAGTAAAGGAAATTACAAAAGACTATATTGATTCTACCTATTTTTTCAACTTTGTAGCTGAACATATAACAAAAAAGAAAAAGCAAGAAGTAGATAAAGATTTATTACTCAATCTCATAGCTTTAAGAAACGACCTTATGGTTATTGAAAATGACGAAACAACCATTCACTTATTGATACTTAGATGTTTGTTTATTAAGTATTTAGAAGACAGGGGCATTTATGAAAGAGGCTATTGGGAAGGTGTATTAAAAACTAACAATCCGTTAAAAGTACTTGAAGCATTTAACGAGATAAAAAAAATAAATGGAGATATTTTCGACGAAAAGTTATTGGAAGATAAAATAAAAATTGCCTTTTTGCCCAAATTGTATAGCTTTTTTACCTCTGATTATCGAAGAGGGCAGCAAAGCTTTTTCCCATACCTTTTCGACCAAATCCCAATTCAACTTATAAGTCATGTTTACGAAGCTTTTCTGAAAAACGAAGTAAAAAAAGACAACGGTATTTATTATACGCCTGCATTTGTAGTTAATTTTATGCTTTTGCAAACACTTAACGAGAAACTAAAAAACAAGCCCGATTTAAAAGTTCTTGATCCTGCAGTTGGCTCTGGAGCATTTTTGGTTGAGAGTTTTCGTATAATTATTCAAAATCAGAAAATACCTGTTAGTTATGAAAAGAAAAAGGAAATTTTGTCCAACCAACTTTTTGGAATTGACATTGACAAAAAAGCCTTGCAAATAGCAGCTTTCAGTTTATATCTTGCTTTAATTGAAACTGAGGATCCTGATTTTATTCGGAAGCAAATAGACGAATCACATCCAATTTTGCCATCTTTAATTGGCAAAACGTTAAAATGGGCCAACACAATTACAGACAACGTATTTCCTGATATAACATTTGACTGTATAACATCAAATCCGCCATGGGGTTCAGTTGAACCAAATAAAAAAAATGATAAAGAGCGTAAAGCCATTGGTAAAAAAGGAAAATCGGGCACGATGAGTGAATATAAAAATGTGTCCGATTTAGAGCGTTCACAAGCCTTTTTAGTGCGTGTAAAAAAATGGTGCAACGAAAACACAGTACTTGCTCTAATTGTCAAAAATTCAATTTTTTTAAACGATAATTCTATCGCTTTTCGCAAAGAATTATTAAACACCTATCAAATCAATACGTTTTATGAACTCTCGAACTATAATAAAATACTTTTTAAAAAACAAAAAATTGGTGAAATAAACGGCAAAGCCGTTGAAATAGGTGCATCAGAGCCTTGTGTTATTCTCGTTTTTGAATTATTAAAAAACGATATTAATAAGATGAAATACATTTCACCTAAACTTAACGGTTTTTCGGAGGCATTTCAACTCATTCACTACACCCAAAGAGATATAAACGAAATTTATCAAACACAATTTATTGAGGACGATTTATTGTGGCGTGTATTGGTGAATGGTGATTTAGAGGATTATAAGTTGATAAAAAAGAATTTAGAAAATTCAGATAATAAATTATTAAAGGTTAAGTGTACTTCGGGATTTCAACCTCAAAAAAACATGAATAATATTGGGGGCAATGATTTTCGTTTTCTTGTTGAACCTAATATCATTTCGTGCTTTAAATTGACATCTGAACCAAAAATATTTGATTGGAATCAGAAATTAAGAAGAAATAATGAAAAAGCTTTTTATGGAGAAAGAATTGTTTTTCCTAAAAGGCCTTTGAAATCTTTTAATTTTAGAATGAACGCTATTCGACTTTATAATGAAAAGTACATCCATAAAGAAAATATTACTTCTTTTAGACTTTATAATAAGGAAAGTTCTGTCAGTAATTACGGGCCATATTTAGCCATAGCAACATCAAAGCTTTTAGGTTATCATCTTTATCAAACTGCCCCTCAATGGGATAAAGGAGAAGAAAAAAGAGAATCTATTCGTAATGGTGATGTTGCGCTTCTTCCTTTTATTGATATAGAAAATCAAGATATGAGAGAAGTTTTAAATAATTTAGTTGAGTTAATCGAGAAAACCAATGATATTTCTATTATTGAAAAAAATAAGTCAAAAATTGATGAAATTGTTTTCAACCTTTATAATCTTACAGAATACCAAAAAGAAATTATCAGGGAGTTTTTTCAAGTGAGGGTAGAACGTGTAAGGCATAAGATGGTGAGGCCTCAAGATATAGAAAAATACATTGAAGCGTTTGTGTCATCTTTTAATTTGATGCTCAAAAAAGGCAAAAAACTTTTTGGTCAATATAAAATATCGGCTAATGTAGGAGCTGTAGCCTGTTTTACAATTGTTGATGAAAGTTTCACTGATAAGCCCAAAGAAGCCCTAAACTTAGACATATTACACTTTGTTAAGAAAAAACAAATTTGCGATGCCGAGCGTAGTAAAATTTTAAATGAAGACAAAGTAAAGATTTATGATAACGAATTCATGTACATCATTAAAAGCAATCAGTTTAAAGATTGGACTGTAAGGCAAGCAATGAGAGATGCCAGAGA
>CAZVOS010000503.1:0-3206 GCA_964628845.1 uncultured Bacteroidales bacterium
TAAGCCGGGTGTTATGAGTTGTATGCTCAGTAATTTATTACCTCCGTTTATCAGCAATCCACTAAAGCAGGCATTTCTTCTTTTCGATAAAAAAATGAAAGGTTTTTATACCGAAGAAGCCATTTTGTTTGCAAGCGAATCTCGCACTTCATCACCTGTAAGGATACCAAGAAATCCTCTTAATTATGAACATGTTCAGATAAAGGGTCTATTCCCTGCCGGTGAGGGCTCAGGTTATGCAGGAGGTATCACCTCTTCTGCTATTGATGGCATTAATATAGCAAGCGTAATAGCACTGAGTTCAATGGCTTAGTTTAATTTCAACTAAAGTTTTAATATCATTAAGAATGGCATTTACCTAACGCTTCTTCTAAGTCATTTTCTTCGGGCTTATTGTTTTTGTCTAAAAAATACTTTTTGTCATAATTTCTTATTTTGAGTTTAATATACGCCATTGTTTATTAGATAATGAGAGCAATCTCATATCAAAATCAAAGCAAGTTTCATTGAGATAATTAACTGTTATTTTTCTTTGTCTTTTTATGTTTTCAGTTTTAATGTTTTCTGTTTGTTTTCCAGATATATAAAAATGAACGGCTGGTTTAATATAATTGAGGAGTGCGGCTGATTCACATATCACAGCTTTATCTTTAATGTAATTGTCATTCAAATAATGAAATGCCTCATATACATCTGCGTCAACAGCTTGTATATAATACGTTTTTTGGGCTCCACTTAAAAGCATTCTGGAACTGTCTTTTCTCGCTTGTGTATTACTTTCTTTGAGGATAAGAAATCTGTCGTTTTTAATAATAACATCTTCCGAAGTATTGATATTATGCCAGAAGGGTGAAATTTTTAGGGCAATAACATCTGCTTCTTTGAAATGTGCGAGCAATTGGCAGATAAAAGTAGTTTTGCCTACCCTCTGACCAACACCACTCACTATTATTAAGTTCTTATATATTTTTTTATACATATAATACAAATGTATATGTAATTTGGTATATAACAAATTGCATTATGAAAATATTTTTTTATTATTTTTGTATAAAATATTTCTTATTGAACTGGCTATCACAATTTTTTAGAAGCGTTTTTGCTTTTTACATTGATGGATTCAAGAGTATGACCATTGGCCGTACGCTATGGTTGATAATACTATTGAAATTATTTTTGATGTTTGCAGTATTAAAATTATTCTTTTTTCCTGATTTTCTGAAAACTAATTACAAAACGGAAGAAGAGAAACAACAACATGTTATAGAACAATTGATTCATCCAATAAACCACACACATGATTGAAGACATAGATTTAACGTTAGTTAACTGGTCGAGGGCACAATTTGCCATGACGGCTTTTTATCATTGGTTTTTTATTCCAATCACGATTGGTTTAACCTATATGATTGCTATAATGAATACCATTTATGTTAAAACGGGGAGCGACTTATGGAAACGTATGACAAAATTCTGGATGACCTTGTTTGGGATTAATTTCGCCATTGGGGTAGCCACAGGCATCATCATGGAGTTTGAATTTGGTACCAACTGGTCGTATTATTCATGGTTTGTGGGCGATATTTTTGGTGCACCTTTGGCTATTGAAGGTATAATGGCCTTTTTTCTGGAATCAACTTTTATAGCTGTTATGTTCTTTGGCTGGCAAAAAGTAAATAAGAAATTTCACCTTCTATCTACCTGGCTGGTTGCCTTCGGGGCTAGTTTATCTGCTTTATGGATACTCGTTGCCAATGGTTGGATGCAAGACCCCGTAGGTACTACATTTAATATGGATACTGCCAGAAACGAGATGACTAATTTCTGGGCTGTGTTGTTCTCGCCCATTGCCATTAATAAGTTTTTGCATACCATATCTACGGGCTTCGTTATCTCATCTCTTTTTGTTCTGGCTGTAAGCTCATGGTTTCTGTTAAAAAAGAGAGATATCGTATTTGCAAAAAAAAGCATGCTCGTTGGTGCCATCTTCGGATTGATAACATCGCTATTTCTTGCATTCACTGGCGATGGCTCCGCCTACTGGGTAGCACAAAAGCAACCGGCCAAACTGGCTGCTATGGAGGGTCTGTACGATGGGAAAGAGGGAGCGGGTCTCGTAGCTTTTGGTGTTTTGAACCCTCAAAAGAATATTGGTGACAATAAAAAAGATTTTCTACTTAAAATTGAAATACCCCAATTGCTCTCTATACTGGGTTACCGCTCCAAAGAAGCATTTGTACCTGGTATTAATGATATTGTTTATGGGAATGAAAAATATCAAATAGAATCTGCTGATTCACGTATCGAAAAAGGTAAACTCGCCTTACACGCTTTAATGGACTACAAAAAAGCTGTTAAGGAGGGAAACATGGAATGGGCAGCAGAAGCAAAACGCATATTCCAAGCTAATTACAGGCAAATGGGCTATGGGTATTTTAATAATCCTAAGGACATCATCCCTAATGTGCCATTAATCTTTTACAGCTTTCATTTGATGGTGATATTGGGATTTTATTTTATTGGTCTATTTGCATTAATACTTTTATTATTATTTAGAGATAAAATTCAAAATCAGAAATGGCTCTTACGCATATCCATCTTTTCTTTTCCTTTAGGATATCTGGCCTCTCAGGCAGGATGGCTCGTTGCCGAAGTAGGAAGGCAACCCTGGGTCATTCAGGATTTAATGCCTACCATGGTAGCCACTTCCCGCCTACAAACATCGGCAGTAATGATTACATTCTTTCTTTTTGTAGCCCTCTTTACTGCTTTGCTTATTGCCGAAATAAAAATAATGCTTACTCAAATTAAAAAAGGTCCGGAAATTACAAAAGGAGGTTCAGATGTTTGAAACATTAACACATGCCCAGTTACAGAATTACTGGTGGCTTATCGTATCAGTGCTGGGTGCAGCTCTGGTATTTTTACTTTTTGTTCAGGGCGGTCAAACATTTATTAATGTGATTGCCAAAAACGAGGATGAAAAAAATCTAATTATCAACTCTATAGGCCGTAAATGGGAGTTTACATTTACCACTTTGGTAACCTTTGGTGGAGCCATGTTTGCTGCCTTCCCGCTCTTCTATGCCACAAGCTTCGGTGGCGCCTATTATGCTTGGATGGCAATATTGTTCTGTTTTGTAATACAAGCCGTTTCTTTTGAATACAGACGAAAAAAAGGAAATTTTCTGGGCAAAAAAACTTAT
>CAZVOS010000504.1:0-3201 GCA_964628845.1 uncultured Bacteroidales bacterium
ACTATTGGCTGAAACACCTCCTGCAATGGCAATTTGCTTTATGCCCGTTTCTTTCGAAGCTTTAGTTAACTTTTCTATAAGTGTATCAATAATAGTCTTCTGAATGGATGCACACAAATCTGGTTTGTTTTCTACAATAAAATTTTCATTAAGTTTCAGATTGTCGCGTATCAGGTAGAGGAATGAAGTTTTTAACCCGGAAAAACTAAAATTATAGCCCTCTGCCTTAGGGATAGGAAACTTAAATGCCATGGGATATCCTTGTTTCGACAGTTTGTCAATCAAAGGACCGCCCGGATAGGGCAGTCCTAATATCTTGGCGGCCTTGTCAAAAGTCTCACCTGCCGCATCGTCAATAGTTTCACCAATTTTTTCAAAAATATAAGGGCTTCTGATGATTTCTATTTGCGTATGTCCTCCGGATACGGTAAGGCATAAAAAAGGAAATGAAGGTGGCTCTTTATCCTGTTGTTTGATAAAATGCGATAATATATGTGCCTGTAAATGGTCCACTTCGATGAGTGGGATGTTTAAACCCATAGCAAATGCTTTAGCAAAAGAACTGCCTACAAGTAATGAACCCAAAAGTCCGGGACCTCTTGTATATGCGATGGCATTAATATCTTCTTTTTTAATACCCGATGTTTTAATGGCCGCATCAATAACAGGTATAATGTTCTGCTGATGGGCACGGGAGGCAAGCTCAGGAACCACACCTCCATATTGTTTATGTACATCCTGACTTGAAATAATATTTGATAAAATCTTATTATCTTTGATAACTGCTGCTGATGTGTCATCACACGAACTCTCAATACCTAATATATGTATGCCCATTCAGAAAATTTTTGTAAATTTATAAAAAAATTAAGTTTTAAACGTTTGCTGTATTAATTTTGAACTCTTTTAAATAAAAATACTTTCAAACTAAAATATAAAATATTATTAACATTTGTTGTACTATTTATAGTGCTTCTTGCTGTATTATATGGTCTTTTGCGAATGCCGTCTGTACAGACTTACATCACTAAAAAAATAGCAACAAACTTATCAAAAAAACTTAATACCGAAATATCAGTAGGCGGTGTGGATATCTCCTGGTTCTTAGATGTTGTTATTGAAGATGTTTCGGTTAAAGATTTAAAAAGTAATGAGCTGCTTTATATTAACGAGATAGTATTTGATGTAAAAAAGATAAATTTTGCAAAAAACCTCGTTGTTATTGATAAATTGTTATTACATAAACCAATTATTAACTTTGTATGTTACAAGGGCGATGAGGCATTTAATTATCAGTTTCTAGTGGATTATTTTGCAACTGACACCACCACTACAGAAGATACTGATGCCTGGAAATTTGATGTTAAAACTTTTAGTTTAGCAGAGGCATGTTTCTCTTACAATAATCACAACAAGGACACATTAAGCCATGGTCTTGATTTTAATCATTTAAATATCATAGACTTAAATACCGAAATTACAGATATTTCTGTAAATGCCGACAGTATAAAGCTCTGTATCAAAAACTTATCATTTGCCGACAGAAGTCATTTTAAGATTAATAAATTGAATGGCAATTGTACCATTACATCAAAGCAAATTAATATTGAAAAATTATTTATTAAGACTGATGTTTCTGATATAGCCCTTGATTTACGCTTAGATTATGAGAACTATGCAGATTTTAATGATTTTGTTACGCTTGTAAAAATGGAGCTGGATTTTCAGAGGTCATTAATAAGTCTTAAGGATATTGCATATTTTGTTCCTGAGATGCATGGGATGAGTGATGTGTTGGATATCAATGGAAATTTTAAGGGAAAAGTATCCAATTTAAAAGGACGGAATATTGAATTTAAAACAGCCAGAAATACAAGTTTTAAAGGAAATCTTTCGTTAATGGGTTTGCCAAGCATGGACAACACATATATTAATTTTAACGCAGAGAAACTTACCACAACAATTGCTGATGTAAACAGTTTTATATTACCTGGGAAAGAACCTGTTACTTTAAAGCTTCCAAAAGAATTAATCAGACTTGGTTTTATAAACTACTCGGGTAATTTTACGGGCTTTATTTCTGATTTTGTGGCCTATGGCCATTTAAATACGGCAATAGGTAGTCTTAAAACTGATGTTTCCCTTAAATCAAACGCTAATGGAGAATTTTCCTATAAAGGGAATGTGGCATTAAATAATTTTGACCTTGGAAAAATGCTTGATGACGAAGAAACATTTGGTAAGGTATCTCTCGATTTCATTTTGAATGGTAAAGGTTTTGATTTTGAAACTGTTGATGTAGAACTCAATGGTAACATATCATCTGCTCGAATAAAGGATTATGAATATAAAAACATAAGCATTGCAGGCAATTTAAACAACAAAACATTTTCGGGATATATAGACATCAGAGAAAAGAATATTGACCTCGACTTTGAAGGCGTTATTGATATGCGAAAAGATTTACCCGTTTTTGATTTCTCTTCAGAAGTATATTCCCTAAAATTACATAACCTTAATATCACTGATAAAAATATCGAAAGAGAAGTATCAGGTTTTATGAAATGCCGTTTTAAAGGAAAAACACTTGATGATATTTCGGGTATCTTTTTGTTTAAAAACCTAAAATACAGGGAAAGTGATAAAGTATTGTTGGTTAAAAATTTACAAATCAACAACGTATCTGAACCTAATTTCTATAAAAACATTGTAGTTAATTCTGAAATCTTCGATGCCATTATCGAAGGTCATTTTTCATATACAGATATCCCTGCCTCATTCCAAAATTTAATTAACATTTATTTGCCATCCTATAATAAAGATACGCTATTTTTTAAAGATACTACTATCTCTACCACTTTCACATATGACATTAAAATTAAATCAACTACATTCCTCACTCAGTTTATAAATACAGATATTCAAATATCGGATGATTTAAATTTTTACGGAAATTTTAATTATGCTAAGGATTATTTTACTCTTGATGGCCAGGCAAAACAAATTAGCAAAGGCGGTATTGTTCTCAATGATTGCTTTATAAGTGGGGCTTCTATGGATAAGATTTTCACTTTGGAAACAGGTTCAAAACAAATAATACTACCCAATGATTATATTGTTGAAACCCCTTATTTATTCTCTCATGCGAAGGAGGACAGTATCTTGTTTGATATAAAATGGTTCGGCAAAAAAAATAAAAAT
>CAZVOS010000505.1:0-3191 GCA_964628845.1 uncultured Bacteroidales bacterium
ACAGAATCATTTAAACTGTATATCTGGCTTTCGATAATAAAATTGGCTTCAGCACCGGCATTGGCATAATCGCCTTTAAAGAAATATACCCTTGCCAGATAAGCTCTGGCAGCCATTTCAGAAGCTCTGTATGTGGAAGTAGTTACTCCTGCCTGAGCCAACAAAAGAGCTGCATCTTTCAGGTCATTAATCACATTTGTGTAAACATCTTCTACAGTTGCCCTGCTCATGGCTAGGTTATCAGTACCCTGATAGGTGGGTTTTGTTCTATAAGGTATGGCCAATTGCAGGTTATTGCCAATTTGAGCCACATCATAAGCATGAGACCAGAAGCGCATTATCTCATAATGGACAACAGCCCTGATGAATAATGCTTCGCCTTTAAAACGGGTTTTAACAGCATCGAAATCACTGCCACTCAACTTGTTATTTTCAATATAATCAATAACAATATTGGCTCTGTTGACAGTACTGTAAGCTTCGCTCCATAAGCTGCGTAAAGCCCCAATCTGAACAGTGGTAGCAAGATTGTATATTTCTTTTGTACCAAAAGGTGTAAGGCGGCTCTCATTAACAAAAGCATCTGTGCCCAGCATTTCGGCAAATACCACCAAATTGCCACCCAAGAGATTTCCTGACTGTAACCCATCATAAGCCCCAAAGAGTACAGCTTCTAAATCGCGTACTGTTACTATGGCATTCTCACTTTCGAGAATCATCTTGGGCTCTACTTCAAGCACTTTACTGCACGACAATGTAAACAATGTGCAACTTAATAATAAAATCAAAACTTTATTTATTCTTTTCATCTTACTTATTTTTTTATAATTTATATGTATTGTCTCCAATTTTATCACGTTAAAAATCAAATCTTAATATTCAAAACTCTCAATCTTAACTCTGTAAGGGTTAAGGGTTAAGGGTGAGAACTTTTTTCCTTTTACCTTTCTACTACTCTTTACTCCGAACTCTAAGTACTTTAAATATTTCATAAACCAAATCTTTTTAAAAACCTATATTAATTCCTGCAGTTACAAACTTCGCCTGCGGTGTAGGCAGGTAAGGGGCTGCAAACGACACATTGCTTGCCTGACTACCAGGTTGTACATTACGCAATACTTCTGGGTCCCAACCCGGAAATTTAGTAAACGTCAGTAAATTCTGTCCGCTGATGTATATCCGCATATTATTCAGCATGAGTCTATCACAAATTGTTTTAGGTATATTGTATCCAAAAGAAACATTTCTCAAACGTAAAAAGGAGGCATCGTACAAAAAGCGGCTTGAATTTTTAGGACTGTAATTGATATCAAGTTTTGGCACCTCTGTATCTGTATTTTCGGGCGTCCATGCATCTAGTATTTCTTGTCGCTGAGCCGTTGAGCTGAATGAACCAATCTGATTTTTGGCATCATCATCATAAACAGTATTGCCATACACAAAAACAAAGAGGAAACTAAAATCAAAGCCCTTATAAGAAAAGGTGTTGGTCATGCCCCCCATAAATTTGGGGACAGGATTGCCCATGACTTTGCGATGTTCGTAAAAATCGGGATGTGAACCCGGCATCAGATTTCCGTTTAAATCATAAAATATCTCTTCCCCTGCCTTTACTAGAACAGTTTGTGGTGTGTTATCATTATTATACATCATATTACCATCCACATCATAAAGCTGCACCTGAGTGTCTTCCTGCATCACACCTGCATATTCCACCACATAATGCTGTCCAACAGGAAAACCGCTTATCACGCGTCCTTCGCCGGGCTGACCACTTTCGAAAGCATCAGGGGGTAAACCTTTAACATCCAGTACTTTATTGCGATTGAATGCGATGTTAAAATCGGTGGTCCATTTAAAGCTCTTATCAATATTTCTTGTAAAGAGTGATATTTCGAAACCATAATTTTTTAAGCTCCCCACATTTTGTAAAATAGTACCATAGCCCGAAGAGCTGGGAATATTTACATAAAGAAGTAAATCGTTTGTTTTTTTGTTGTAATAAGTAAATGTACCAGCAATTCTTTCTTTTAAGATGGCATAATCTAAGTTAACATCGAACTGTGCCGATTTTTCCCAGCCAAGGTCGGGATTTGGCAATGTAGAAGGAACCAAGCCGGGATGTCCGGCATACCCACTGTTGGTAACGTAATAACCCAGAGAGGCAAAATCACCTATTTCGGCATTACCCGTTAAACCATAGCTGGCACGCAGTTTCATAAAATCAAGAAAGTTAATGGATTGCATAAAGGATTCATCGGTCATTATCCAGCCCAGAGAGCCCGCAGGGAAAACTCCATAGCGGTTATTAACCCCAAACCTTGATGAGCCGTCAACACGGATACTTGCTGCTGCCTGATACCTGTTATGAAACTTATAATTCATACGGCTAAAGTAAGAGTTAAAGCCATAACCCGTTTCATATCCATAACCCGATTGATAATTAGAAGCAGCACTGCCAGGATTAGTAAAGAAATCGTTATTGAAATTGCCTCCCATCAGTCCCACACCTTTGGTATAAGAACTCTGTAGGGACATCCCCAGCAAATAAGTAAAATCGTGAATATCATTAATATTTTTATAATAATTGAAATAATTATTTGTTGTCCAGTTGGTTACATTTGTTCTTCTGTCCCAAGCCGTAGAATAACTGGCAGGGTCTTTTGTATTGCGAAAATTATATTCATATTCCACCTGATTAAACATATCAATACCCCACTCCGAACGGAACACAAAACCATCGAATATTTTATAGTCGGCAAAAAGGTTAGAAAGTGTGCGGTACACTTTGGCGTTGAACAACCTGTTATCAAGTGTCCATAATGGATTTTCGACACCCTGATTGAGACCCTGTGGTCCGAAAAAGCTACCATCTGTATTGTACACAGGCAGGTAAGGCAATAAACGCTGGGCGGCACCCAATCCGCCGGCTTCACCTATCGGCACCCTGTCGTTATTGGTAAAAGCCAAACCCACATTTACACCAAGTTTTAATTTTTCGGTGGCTTTATTTTCAATATTCATTCTGCCATTAACTCTTTCGTAATTATTGCCAACAAGAAATCCCTTTTCCTTGCGGTATGTACCTCCCAGATAGAACAATGTTTTATCATTACCGCCCGAAGCTGACAAATTGGCTTCGTGCACATTACCTCTACGCAACACCTGGTCAATCCAGTCTGTTCCACCTA
>CAZVOS010000506.1:0-3185 GCA_964628845.1 uncultured Bacteroidales bacterium
CTGAAAGTTATGAAGGACCATTTCTTAAAGAGTTATTTCCTGATCAGATAGTTATTGCAAAGGATGGAGAAGGTAATTATTGGATTGCGGATTTAACTAAAACCTCAAAAGTTTGGGGACCAATATTTTTTATAAGTCATAATCCACCTGTAGTTGTATATCAGGCAGATGAATTACAAGATTTCGTTCAAGAAACAATAAAATTTGGAATACCACCTTGGATAGGTGATATCAAAGCAGTTTATGAAGAATATAGTAAAAATAATTGGTTAACTAGTATTTTAAAAAATAAAATAATTCTGAGTTATAGTTATATTGAAAATGTAATGCCTTTTTTAAATGACTTTAAAATATTTGCACAAAATAAAAAGATACAATTTCTTAATAATATTGAAAAAATACCTAACGAGAAAAGAAACATAAAAAATCAAAACATTAAAAGAAATTCAGAACAAATCAGAGATAAAAAAAAATCGAATGATTTAATAAACACTCAAAAAAGCATAAATTCTTTTTGGGATGTTCAATTTAAGAGAGATGTCGAAATCGGAAGCGGTGTTGAAACAAATGGCTATTATTTTTATGTTTCGCAATGGAATAACGACACTATTTATGTGTATAATTTAAATGGGTCTCCATTCGGAAAGTATAAAATTTCTGTTACAGGCATCAGGGATATGGCCTTTGATGGTACCTATTTTTATGGCTCAAATGCCACTAATAAGATTTATAAGATGGATTTTACCAATTATCTTGTCATTGACTCAATTACATGTCCTGCATATATGAATATCCGCCATATTGCCTATGATAATGTGAACAATGCCTTCTGGGTAGGAGATTGGGATACAGATATCTCCCTTGTAAATTTTAATGGTCAGGTCATTAATACCATCTCTGCTAATACCCACGACCTATACGGGATGTATGGCTCTGCCTTTGATAATATTACATCAGGTGGTCCTTACCTTTGGATTTTTGACCAGTCTGGCAGTGGTGTGGATATTGTCATGTTAAAAATAGCAACGGGTACGAAAACAGGCATTGTACATGATTGTTTGGATGATGTGGCTTCTGATTTAATGGATCCAATAGGAGGGGGGCTCTTTATAAAACAAAATCTGATACAGGGAACTACCACTCTGGGAGGTATTATTCAGCGGCAACGCATCTTTGGCTTCGACCTCTCTACATTGATTGCAGCTAATGATGTGGGTGTGGAAGATGTATTATCTCCAATTCTGACATCAGGATGTAATCTTGGCGCTGCAGAAACAATTACAATCAGAATAAGAAATTATGGATTGAACACTGCAGGTAACTTTACTGTAAACATGAAACTGAACAATAATAATTATGTAGTTAATGTGCCCAATACGCTTCAAAGTTTTGCATACCTTGATGTCAGTTTCCCAGGAACTTACAACTTCTCGCAACCCCTCGTTTATAAAATGAAATTTTATACAGCTTTTCCCTTTGATGATAATACTCCTAATGACACGGGATACTATCATCTGATTACAGGAAATGGCACCATGTCTGTTGATGTTTTTACTGATGCATATCCTGAAGAAACCTATTGGGAAGTGTATAACAATTTTACTTATGATCTATACGGAACTTCATGGTGGATGGATGCAGAACAGATAAATACTGTTGATTTTTGTATTGATACTACTTTATGCTATGGTTTTACCATTTTTGATGCTTACGGTGATGGCATCGAAACACCCGGATTTTATGAAATATTTATAAATGGAAATTCTATTCATTATGATGATGATTTTACCGGATTATTCGAAGAAGTCCCGTTTTTAGGCCATTGCGATTATTCAGATGTAGGTATATCGGGAATTATCTCTCCCGTTTCATCTTGTGATTTGAGTGATGAGGAATTTATAACGGTTGTTGTTAAAAATTATGGAACGCAAACTGTTAATGGCGCAGAAATTTCTTTCATGTCAGATGGAAATTCATATACAGAACCTCTTCCTTTTTCGCTTAACTCTCTGGAAGAACAGGAATACACATTTGTTAATCTGTGCAACCTTTCAGCTTTAGGAATTCATGAATTAAAAATACATACTTTGCTCAATAATGATATGAATGCAAATAATGATACTGTATTACACAGAATTGAAAATTATACCCCTGCAAATATGCCTTATTCAGTAGATTTTGATAATGAAATAGTTAATTCTCAACTCCTTGTAGAAGATGAAAACGGAGATTATTTTACATGGGCATTATACAACAGTGGCGGCATCAATAATTCCAGTTGTGCTTTATATTCATTCAATCCGAATGAACCTGCTAACGACTGGCTTTACAGCAAATGTTTAAGCTTAAATACAGGTGCACAATATCAACTAAATTTCTATTATAAAGCACAATCTCCTGCTTACCCCGAAAAACTGAAAGTGCATCTGTGCGAAGCCCCATCTTATGTGGCCGCTATCACACAGCCATTAATTGATTTGACAAATATTACAGATACCGGCTATACTTTTGCTCAGGTTTCATTTAATGTAGATGATTATGGCAGCGGAAATTATTATTTGGGTTTTAATGTGTACAGCGACCTCAGCGGATGGAATCTATTCCTTGACAATATTATTCTGACTGGCCCTGCTGATATTGAACATATCCCTCATCTTACTAAAACTGTCAATGTATACCCAAATCCTGTTGTCGAGAAATTAAATATAGATTTAACCGGCTTTGACGACAATGCACAACACAACATATTTATATACAATATTCAGGGGCAGCTTCTGATGCATAAATCATGTAATAGTAATAATACAACTCTTTCTGTTAATGCATTAAATAAAGGTTTGTATTTTATCAGAATTGAAACTATAGCAGGTACATGGAACCTGAAATTTATTAAGAAATAATTGGGATAAAGAGGAAAATCTAACTCGTTTTATTATTAAATACCCATGTTTAGCAGCTTTTAAAATCATTATATTAAAAGCTTATTTTTACAAAGAAATGATTTTTTTTGTAGCGTCAAATCTTTGCAGTGGAACTACAGCGGTGCTTGAGCAAAATAGCGGTGGTTGAGCGTAGTCACGGTGCTTGAGCGTAGTCGAAACCACCGACAATCCCCCTTCCGCTTATAATCCCAAACCGCTAACAAGAAAAATGAAATTGAAATTGTTAGCTGGTTTGGTTTATAC
>CAZVOS010000507.1:0-3181 GCA_964628845.1 uncultured Bacteroidales bacterium
AAAAAGGAGCTACCATTATTGGTATTTGTAATGTTGTAGGGTCTAGTATTCCCAGAGCTACTCATGCCGGCTCTTACACCCATGCCGGCCCTGAAATTGGTGTGGCTTCTACCAAAGCTTTTACCGCTCAGGTTACGCTGCTTACTCTTATGGCTCTTCATATTGCCAATCATAAAGGCACTATATCAAAAGAACGTTTCAAAGAACTTACTTATGCCATAGAGGCCATCCCTGAAAAAGTAGCCCAAACATTACTCACAAACGAAAAGATTAAACAAATATCATCTCATTTTTTTAATGCCCGCAATTTCCTTTATCTTGGACGGGGTTACAATTTCCCTGTAGCTCTCGAAGGAGCTTTAAAACTTAAAGAAATTTCGTATATACATGCCGAGGGATATCCTGCTGCCGAAATGAAACACGGACCTATTGCCCTTATTGATGAACACATGCCTGTTGTGGTCATTGCTCCAAACAAAGGCAATTACGATAAAATTCTTTCTAATATTCAGGAGGTAAAAGCACGTAAAGGAATTATTATTGCCATTGTTACCCAAGGCGATGAAGAAGTAACCCAACTTGCCGACTATGTGATAGAAATTCCCGAAACAGAAGAAATGCTTGTACCTCTTCTTGCAACAATACCACTACAACTATTATCCTATCATATTGCTACCATGAGAGGATGCAATGTCGACCAACCGCGTAACCTCGCAAAATCGGTTACTGTAGAATAAACCCGAATTCTAATACTTAGAAAAAAGTAGTAAAAAGAAAGGTGAACATACACCGCTTTGATGCACGTGTACGCCCCAATTTTCAATAATTGGCTACTGATGTCATTTCGACCTGCTGAAGGCGGAGAGAAATCTGATATTACTTTATTACAGTAACGCCACCGATATATACCCTTTTAGGACCATCAATTTGCTTTATATTAATGCGATAAACGTAAACGCCAACTACTATATCATCGCGTGTCCCCCTGTTGTATTTAGTGCCGTTCCATGGTTCTTTGGCCGTAACTACATCCCATTCAGTGGTTTCATACATGAGGTCGCCCCACCTGTCGAAAATATACATCTCGAAATTATTAGGGTCGATATTTTGTCCTACAGGAGTAAAGCCATCATTCATTTTATCTTCATCGGGTGTAAAAGCATTGGGAATATACACTGTAAACTCATCAGCCAGTTGAACAGTACCCGTTGTTGTGTCGGAGCACCCATTCATATCAGTAACGATAAGTGTTACTATAAAAGTACCCAGCCCTGAATATTGATGATTCACTTGACTGCCAATTCCTGGAGTTGTGCCATCGCCAAAATCCCAAACCCAGTTTACAATATTTCCTGATGAGTTGTCACTAAATGTTACAGGCCCATCAGAAAGCGTAAGGATGTTTGGATTTGCGCTAAATCCCGCAACAGGGCCAGGAGTTTCATCAACAAAAGCACTTGTTGTTGCAGTACAAGTACCATCGCTGATAGTAACATTATATGTGGCTGAAGATAAATTGGATATCGTACTGCCACTCTGTCCATTGCTCCATGAATAGCTATAATTACCTGAACCACCTGTAGCAATAACTGTTGCGGTACCATTACCCTGCCCACACATCTCGTTTGTTGTTGATGTAACGGTTGTAAGACCAGGTGTACTTGGTATAATAACACTTGCCGTAGTATCGCAACCACTACCATCTGTAACCGTTACTGTATATGTGCCTCCAGGTACATTTTGAAGAACATCCGTTGTTTGAACTGGAGAAGAACTCCACTCATAGCTATAGGGTGTTGTGCCTCCACTGGGTACAGCAGTGGCTCCTCCCACTGAATTGCTGCATGAATCTGTTATAATATTAGTGATAGTAACGCCAACACCGCTCGAAATATCATCTATAGTAACTACTCCAGTGGCTATACAAGTGCCATCATCAACAGTAACTGAATAAGTACCTGCTGCCAGATTGATTGCTGTTTCTGTTGTTTGTGTTGGCGTGGTACTCCATGCATAAGTATATGTACCAGACCCTCCTGTAGCTGTTACTGTTGCAGTACCATTGGCCTGACCACAAGTAGCATCAGTAGATGTTGTCTGAATTGTTGGACCTCCAATGTTATTTACAGATATTGTGGCTGTAACTGTACAGGAATTGGCATCTGTAACAGTTACGGAATATGAGCCGGCAGCTAAGCCAGAGGCCGTTTCCGTTGTTTGTGCAGGATTGGTATCCCATATATAAGTATAAGGTGTTGTTCCCCCCGAAGGGCTTACTGTTATTGAGCCATTACTTTGTCCACAAACTGCATCCTGTACAACTGGAGTGGCTAATGTAGGACCCGTTGTTTGTGTGATGGTTACCGTTATTGAACCAGGGCAATCGTCATTATCAACAACATTAAGAATATATGTCCCTGCTGCCAGACCCGTAAAACTCTGTGTGCCGCTTACATCATTAAATATGGCAACAGAAGTGCTTCCCTGCATCAATTCATAATCATAAGGACCCGACCCACCTGATGTTAATACGTCAAAACTGCCCGTACCTCCGCTACAACCAATATTAATAATGTTAGAGGTTGTAATAGTAAGCGTAGGACAGCCCGTACATGCAGGTAGTGATGTCAAGCTATTGATGGTTGCTGCATTACCCTGCGAATCTATGACCTGTAAAGGATAAGTGCCTGATGGTGTAATCGTGGTACCTGTTGTGAAATTAGCCCAGTGTGCAGGGGCATTGCAGGAAGTAACAGGTATTATGCCGTTCATACATTGACCGAGTAAGGCCTGCCAGGTATAACCACAAGCTGTGCATTCTGCCTGATTTGTTATAGGATAAGTGCCAGCCGGTATCCATTCTTGCCAGGTATAGGGAGCAGTACCACCAGATACGGAAATATCGCCGTTAAGTTCCTGACATGGCGTTAATGTGGCACAAAAATTTACTACAATAGTTATTGAATCACTGCCACAAGGCATGGTATAAACAATTGTATGCGTTCCAGGACCAGCAACAGAAGGGTCGAAAGTGCCTGTAGATGGGCCAGTAATACCAGGACCGCTCCATGTGCCTCCCGTACTGTTAGCAATAAGACTAACTGGTGGTACATTATGACACATGGGATTGACAGGACATATTGTGGCATCGCAGCATGAAGGGTCGTATTGTGCACATGCA
>CAZVOS010000508.1:0-3160 GCA_964628845.1 uncultured Bacteroidales bacterium
ATTTTTTCACCATGCTTGATGTTAAAAATTTTGATATAGTTCTGTTGCTGTGTCTTATTTATGGTTTCGTAATTAAAAAAATCAGTATCTGTGCAGCAGGGGATAACACTGATTTTCTTAGAATTTTCATCTTTGAGCCATGTTTCTATGATTGCTTTACCTTTTTGGGTAAGGACTACAATGTGGTCGGCTTGTGTAAAAAATGTTTTTTCCAGTTTTTTAAAGTAATTATAAATGCTGCGGTAAAAAGGATTTTTTAAATGCCATAAACCACCTTCAACCCTTTCGTCTGCCCAAAAGCCACGCATGTCAAAAATAAAGAAAACGCTGTATTTCCTTTTTAAATACAGACCAATAATTGAACTGATATAACTGCGGCAGTGTACACTATTGAAATTGTATAATTTGTAGAGTAGACGGGTTTTTTTCTTTAATTTATAAATATCCCATAAGGTTGATATAACAGGAGGTTTTGAGGTATAAGTGATATAATGCCAGATGAGATTATGTTTATTACATAAGCTTTGTATGGTTTCTGATGCAGATATAAAATTTTTCTTTTTCTCAGCACTTAGAATGGTTATTTGGTGTCCTTTTTCTGACAAATATATTAGATAAGGCAGCACCTGCGACTGCCCTAAGGGGTCTGTCATCCCGTCATAAGATATATAAAGGACTTTCATTGATTATGAACCCATAATATTTGTGATTAAAGGTACAAAAAATTTATAGTAAAATTTAATAATACAGCACTAATGACTTATTGTAATATTTTTATTTATCACCCAATCTAGTTAATAAGAGGTGCTTCAGGAGGTTTCACTTTGTAACCAAACACAAAGTTAAATCCAAAATGTATATTGGTATTACGTGCTGATGTCGGGAAAAACAAGCCATAAATATTGTCATTAAAAACATAAAACTGAAAAGCAGTTAGTTGTAACGATAAGCCAAAGCCCAGGTTCATATAGCTGCGGTTCATCATGGAATATGTGCCCACTGCATGTAGCATATTGAAAAATCGTTTATTGTACGATAGTGTTAAGGAAGGATGTATGCCTCCATTAAAAATATCACCCTTGATTAAAGCACCTATTTTGTCTTTATCTGTCAGGTTGTACATACCTGTAAGATAAATTATAGGAGGTAACCAACTGCTGTATGAGTTTTTTGTTTCTTTAAATTCAAAAGTTTTTCCTAATGAATCCAACAGTATTTCTACGCCATCTGGAGCTGTAGAATCTTTTTCGCCAAAGAAATCATTAAGGTCAATACCTTCAAAAGTAAAGGAAGCATTGTTGGAGATGTAATTTCTGGTATCTTTTGACCATTTGATTTTACCAATATCAAGTACACTGGCTGCAACAGTAAATTTATCATTTATTTTATACGTACCACCAATATCAAAAGCAAAACCAGAATTAGATGTATTAAACATATAATTTGCAAATTCAAAATCGGCAGGGGCTGTATCTCCGCTTAAATTATCATAAACAGTTTCTGGAAGAGTGGTATTGATGATGATATGCGACTGAGCAGTCAAATCATAATTGTTTGGGTCGGTACTAAGTGTTATATCGCTCTTCTCAGTCCATACATTTGACAAGCCAAAGAGGGCTTTAGCTCTTATGCCAAGAGTTAAATTGTCCAATATTTCTCGGTTATAGCCGAGGGCAAATTCTCTGTAGTGCATAAAGTTAACACCTATTCCTGAGAAGTCGGCAGGTTTGTCTAAAAACTGTGTATTTCCTTTCCACATCAAAGAATACAAATCTTTCGGGTAGGCAAGTCGTGTGCTTATTTTTTCTGTAGCACTAAAAGTGAAGTAGTTCTTTTTTATTTTAAAGCCAAATCCCATGAGTTCATAATTCACGTTAAGGGAGAGATAATTTCTATTACCCATTTTCTTAATCATATTGTCAACATCAAGATATAGTGAGTCGTCTGAACGTTTTTTTACCAGGTCGCGATAAGCAAAGCCACTGTGGCTGAGCCCGAAATATATCGAGGATAATGCAGGAAAGCCCACATAAACTTTGGCTTGAGGTGAAAAAGAAGGATTTGTATAAACTGACTGTGGTACTATCTGCATGAGATGTATGGAAACATCATTTTGTGCTTTGGCATTTAAGCCAAAGAAGATAATAAGAAAAAAGAATAAAATATAATGTGTTTTTTTCATGTTTTTCATTATTATATCGTTAATAATCATTTAAATTAACCTTTAATTGGGCTTGAGCAGCCATTCTCACATCAATGTTATAATAGGAGTATATTTTCATTATTTGAGAGGTGTGGTTGGCTGTATTAAGAGTGGCCCTAATTAGTATTTTACGGGCATTGCTCAGATGAGTGAGGCGGCTTTGAGAGAGATTAACTTCAGTGTATTTTTGAGTGGGTGTAATAACCTTATAATCTGGTGCAGGCCCTATAGTTCCAGATTGAATAATGTATTGGTCGGTAATGAAGAGAGAGTCGAGATGCACATAATTGGTATCTGTAAGTATGATTTGCATTTTGGCATCTATTGGGAATCCATTGAGTATATTTATTTTGAAGTTGATGTAAACCAATTCTTCTATTTTTTCAAGTTCAAAGTCGATGGTATCTTCTATTACAAAGTCCCATGCTTTACCAAAAAGAGGCAATTCCATCTCTATATCAACAGTAAATCGACTGGTATCGAGTATAAAATTAGGGACATACAGACCTGAAGGATTGGCATGACCTTCGAAAAGATAGGCAAAATAGTGGGGCATGATGTTAATAGCATCTTTTACATTTGAGTTGTTCTTATCGAGCAAATAACTTGTCTCTGCTGTTTCACCAATGTTTGTGGGGATATTAACATTCATGGGATTGGGCACACCTGTGAGCGACATCATGGTTGGGGTTTTGGGGTTCACAGCTTCGAGAAGTCCAAATGTGATATTTAAAGGAAATCCATATGAGTTTAATATTTTAATAATCATTTTAGGGTCTTCGAGTTCGAAATTACCAAACCAACTGTTTTTAAATATATCAATACCCAGAGTGTCCATAGGAAACAAATAATCTTTCTGATTAAGATATCCGAACATTTTAGAATACTCAAGATTAAGAAAGTTTAAGTCAAAATTAAAGTCGTAGGGAGATAAATCAGGGGAACCAATATTATAAA
>CAZVOS010000509.1:0-3160 GCA_964628845.1 uncultured Bacteroidales bacterium
TTCCTGACCGGTTTATTTTTGAAAGTAATCCAGGGGATATAGAAAATGTAAAAAATGCCATAGAAAAGGCAATCGAAAAATTTTCGGTATATTTTAATGAGAATGAAGATGAAATAAGATTGTACCTGCATGAATATTTCCGATTCTGTTATATTGAGAAAGAACTTGAAGATGGCGCAAATATTATTGAAGAAATGTTTAAGCATTTAGATACTCTCGAATTGCAAAACAAACCCATGTCGGAGCGACTTTTAAATACAAATTACCTGTGGGATTTTTTCAAAAATGTGAACAAAAATACCAAAGGCTTCTTTAAAGACAACAATTACAAAAAAGAAGATAAAGAATATGATACACTTGGAATTAAAGACGCCAACAAAAGTATTCGTTTTGAATCTGTTGTAGAAATCGCAACATCTGAAATGAAACATTCTGATGAACTAATAAAGCGAGATGAGGGACATTCTTATGTTATGGGAGCCAAGTATAAAGAACTAGTTAATTCCTACCTATGGGCTGAAAGTGATGGAGATAAAGACAAAGACGAGGAATTTATAAATGTCCTTAAGAAAGAATTACCCGAAAAGTTCAAACCTTTTCATAAATATATGGCAATTATTAAAGCCGATGGCGATAAAATGGGAGGTGCCATTGCTTCAATGAAAGGGAACAAAGATAACTTGGGAAAAATATCAAAGGGCTTACTTGATTGGGCATTGTTTTGTGACAAAATTGTCCGTAATTATGGTGGCATCCCAATTTACATAGGTGGGGATGATCTCCTTGCTTTTGCTCCTGTTGCATGTAAAGATAAAACTATAATAGACCTCGTTAAAGAAATTGATAAAGCTTTTGCGGAGACAGTAGGTTTACATAAATTTATTCCGGATGGTTCAACCGAACAAACCAATGCTACTCTTTCATACGGCATCAGTATTAACTATTACAAATTTCCGTTGTTTGAAGCAATATCATCAGTTGATGAGTTACTTTATGAGGCTAAGAATTCATCTCCTGAAAGAAACTCTGCTTGCATAAAACTTTTAAAACATAGTGGGAATATCCTTAAGACAACGATTCAAAAATCTAAAAATGGCAATTTTAATGCCTTTGAAGAACTATTAAATGAAATCCAGTCGGATAAATTTTTAAAGGAAAAGAGTTTTTTAAATTCAGTAATGTACAACCTTCGTGACAATGAAGTTTTGCTTGGGATTTTAGGAGAAAATCTCGAACGGGTGTTAAATTTCATGAATAATAATTTTGAAGATTTCAAATACGAATTTAAAGAAAGTAATCCCAAAGGCAGATACCTTCACAAAGTGTGTAATATCATCGTTTCCGAATTCAAAATAGCAGACAGGTATTTCCCTGCGGAAGATGATGCTAAAAAGAAAAAAGCAAGGGAAAACAAGGTAACCGCTTACGCATTGAACAATATTTACTCAAAACTTCGTATATCACGTTTTATAAAAGGTTTAGAAGATGACAAATAACTATTTAATTACATTAACTCCTGCCGGAAATTTCTTTTTCGGTAGCGACAAAGGTTTTGGCGATTATAATGAAAATGCCGTCCTTGATGAAAAACTAAGGAAAATAAATTACCTTGTGACAGGCAATATGTTTCCTCAACAAACCACTTTACTCGGGATGCTCAGGTATGAGTTGCTCAGAAAAGCCGGATTGTTGTTTCCTAACAACAAAACGCAAAATGCCATTGACCTTATTGGTAATTGTGGTTTCAATACAAAAGACAATAAAGCAGGTAATAAATATGGGAAAATTATTAAAATTTCTCCAGTTTTTCTGAAAGTTGTTGATAAAAATTTATTTCCTTCAAACGATAATATGAAACAGTCCGAAAATAAGCAGGGAACAATGAATCTGCATTATCACGAAGAGGATATTTCATCTAAAAACGGGCATCTTATAATTAATTACGACCCAAAACATCTGATAGACGAAACTTTTGCAGAAATTAATGGAGGCACCCCAATATCTCTAGATAATGTTTTTAAAATGACACAACAAATTGGTATTAAAAAGAATTACTCTGGTAATACTGATGAAGAAGCGTTTTTCAAGCAAAGCTTCTGGACTTTTAAAAAGAAAAATAAGAATGGAGAGCCATTAAATTCAAAATTTGCTTTTTATGTAACACTTGAGCTTCCTGAAGGGAAAAATCATTCGGACTTCTTCAATAGCGGTATTATCTCTATGGCCGGAGACCAATCTCTTTTTCGTTTTGAAATAGCACCAGTTGAAGGAACAGAATTTGAAACAATTGATAATCAAAACAAGAGACTTGTTAGCGAGGCAACTCCTGATGACAAATACCAAATACTTTTGTTAAGCGATTGCAGAATTGAATGCGACTTCTATTCAACAAATAATATATTCACAGTCAATAAAATAACAGATTTCAGATACCTGATAACTTCTTCAGAAACTCAAAGATTTAGCAATCTTGGTTCAGGAGCTAATGATATGAAAAAGAGCGACAAACAGGAATTTCTCTCAAGAAACTCAGTTTTATACCTTAAAGGAGATACACTAAAGAAGGTATGTGAAAGTCTTGATGGCGTAAACAGCATTAATAAATCATACAAGGAAATTGGATACAATCATTATAAAATAATAAAAAAATAAAAAATTATGAACACTCAACTTTATTTAATTCATGCCAAAACCCATATTCATGCAGGAAGTGGCAACTCAAATTCTGGTGTAATTGACAATCTGGTACAGCGGGACCCAGCAGATAACCTGCCATGTATATTTGCTTCGAGCCTAAAAGGTGCATTTAGGGAATACTTTGAAGAAAGTATTAAAGATATAAAGATGGCAAATCAAATTTTTGGAGCGGGACTAAACAAAGAAACCGATAAGACGAATCCAAATAAAGAAAACTCAAAGGGTACTCACATCTTTCATCAGGCTTCACTATTAACTATCCCGGCCAGAAGTAATATAAAGCCTTTCTATAACGCGACCTCCCCTTCTGTTTTGCAAAGATTTATTGATGAATATCTTTTCTTTACGGGTTCAAAGCATAAAGACCACGATGCACTTAAAAATCTTGCTGAAATGGCCCCTGCTCAAGAAAAACCTATAGTGTTTCATCAAAAAATTAATGATTTAAAAATTGAAGATTATC
>CAZVOS010000510.1:0-3155 GCA_964628845.1 uncultured Bacteroidales bacterium
TTAATATCGAATATAGAATGTTGAATTTTGAATGTCGAAGTATTTAGTTCGTCATTCGTTATTCGTTATTTTATTATCTTTAGTTTTTCTAAATCAGAATTAGATTAACGAAAGAAGTTAACCTTAAATAAATAATTATAATGTTTTTTCAAATTCTTTCATACAATCAACAAGAGCTATCACACTCTCTTTAGGCAACGCATTGTAAGTAGATGCTCTGAAACCACCCACAGAACGGTGTCCTTTGATACCGCTCATACCTTTAGATTTTGAGAAGCTCATAAACGCCTCTTCTTTCTCGATGTATTCGGGTTTCATCACAAAACAGATATTCATCAGAGAGCGGCTTTCGAGCTCGGCTGTACCCATAAATACTTTACTACTGTCAATAGTATCATATAATATATTTGCTTTTTCGATATTCATTCTTTCAATGGCTTTAAGTCCACCTAGCGATTTGAGCCACTTGAGAGTTTCTTTAATTGTAAATATTGGCATTACAGGAGGTGTGTTGAACATACTGCCTTCTGCTGTGTGTGTACCATATTTAAACATTGTAGGGATATGACGATTGGCCATGTTGTTCATAAAATCATCTTTTATAATTACAAAGGTAGCTCCTGCTGGTCCAATATTTTTTTGCGCCCCTCCATATATCATGGCATACTTGCTTACATTTGTTGGACGGCTCAGAAAGTCAGACGACATATCTGCCACTAATGGAACTGGGCTGTCCATATCACAACGTATCTCTGTTCCGTAAATGGTGTTGTTAGTGGTAATGTGGAAATAATCAGCATCTTTTGGTATCTCATAGCCCTTAGGTATGTAATTGAAATTTTTATCTGCCGAAGAAGCTACAATAAATGTTTCGCCAAAACCTTTCGATTCTTTGATGGCCTTCTTAGCCCAAACACCTGTTTCAAGATAAGCTGCTTTTGTTTTTAGAAAATTCATAGGGATGGTAGCAAATTGGGTACTGGCACCACCTCCAAGAAAAAGAACGTGATAACCTTCTGGTATTTCGAGCAATTCTTTCATAAGCGCAAAAGCTTCATCAATAACTGCCTGGAAATCTTTACTGCGGTGCGATATCTCTATAAGAGATAAACCAATGCCATTTAAGTCTAATATTGCTTTAGCTGTATTTTCTATGGCAATTTGAGGTAGAACTGCCGGACCAGCACTAAAATTATGTGTTTTCATATGCTTTAAATTAAGTTTATAATGTTTTTAATAATTCTGTTTATATCTGAATGATGAATATTTTATAAATTACTTTATTTTGGGTGTAAAAATAATTATTTTATAATCATGATGTTCTTTTTTTTGTTAAATCAATAAAATATTGTTTGGCTAAAAAATCTTAAAACTATTAATATGCTTAATTATAATATAATATCTTTTCATTTTATTTCGTTTAAAAAATGGTAGCGTATCGAAATAATAACCCTAAATTTTAATATTATGAGTCATCTTAGGTACATCTATAAAGTTCTGCTATTGTTGCTAAGTGCTGTTTTAATATCAGCAGGTATGAGGTTTTATACGCCTCCCGACAAATATATTTCGGTAGAACAACTGCTTAAGGCAGGTAATTTAACAGCTCAGATAAAATCTAAAGGTGGACACAAGGGAGATTGCGTTGAATTTGATATTAAGAATATGACTCCGGATACGCTTTTTGTTCACCTTGAAGCAGGCAGAATTTTAGTTCCGGAAGATTCTTCGATGCAGGATATTTTTCTGGCTAAAAATATAAGGATAGACTTAGAACCCTATAAGACTAAAAAATTTACGGCATTCGGCTTTTGTTGTAAAAGTTCGAAAAGTTCACCAGCAAAGGATATAAAGTTTGATATAGGTAAAATGGCCCCACCCGAATGGCTCAAGCTTGCTGAGATTATTGATAAAAATGATTTTCCTCTTTCATCAATACAATCGGCTGTGTGGGCTGTATCCGATAACCATCCAGTGAGTTCCATTTATGATGAAAACAACATAGAAATTCTTGAGCTAAGAAGAACAGTATCTGAAATAAGAGGCGAAGAAATCCCATGGTATTCGCTTATCTTTGAAGAAGATACCAATAGCTTGTTTTCTCATATACCCGAAAGATTGGTGGGCGAACTTGATTATTATATCAGGAACAATGCCGTTGTAACGATAAACATACGTAATAAGAACGGACAAATAGTAACTTATTTGGTAGATGATGTGGTTGTAAATCCCGGAAATTATACTTATGACCTGGATCTGAATGTAAAAGGATGGCCAAGAGGTGAATATGATGTGTATGTTTACACAGACTTTTCTAATGTAAATATCAAAAAAACGTTTAAACTTTAGTTATTCCTTTTGCCCTGATTTAATTTCCTGCTCGGGGTTTAGGTTATATGCAAATTCAATGATACGCAGTGTGTCGCTGTGTTGGCTGCAATAGAGTTTTATCCATCCATAATTGTATGAAGAAGAATTATTAATAAAACGTATGGCCAGATACCTTTCTCCTTTACCTTGAAATTGACCTGCATTCATAAAAGTCCCTAACACACCTGTATTGTTTGTCCAGTTACCAGTTGATTTGATTTCAACTTCTTCTTCTAAGGCATCAGGATAGCAATAAGTGCTGTTGTCGAGTATCTGTAGGTTCACAGGAATAACTCTCGCAGCCATAGAATCGAGGTAGGAGGGAAGATTGCCATTGTTAAAAACATTCAGGTCAATTATTTCAAATTGGATATCTGTTTGATTGTCGTTATTTAAATCGAAGGACTTTTTTCCTGTTGAAATGATTTCTGCATCAATAAAACCATTAAGAATACTGTCAACAAAAAGTGAAATAGAATCGTTACTTTCTTGCAAAACACTTACATCTCTTATTAGTACATATTCTTTGTTAACATATGTGTATTGAATGTTGTTATCATTTTTACCTCTGTTACAAGCTGTATTAGAAAGAGTTATTAATAAAACAACGATAAATAATCCTGTGTTTAATTTTTTAGTGTACATATTTATGATTTTTATACAAAATAAATTAATTTTACAAACAATTAAATTAACGTTCAATTAAAATTATTTATTGCTATGAAAAAATTATTCCTTAAATCCGCAAGGATTTAAGGTAAAAGTTGTCAAAACATTGTGTAGAA
>CAZVOS010000511.1:0-3151 GCA_964628845.1 uncultured Bacteroidales bacterium
TCTATCAGGTGCTACTTTACTGAGCAATCCCACACCACTATATCCTTTTTTCTTTGCAGGATACCAGAAATGATGATAGCCAGCTTCCTCAAAATCAAATATTGGTATTTGATTATAATCAGCTTTAATTTCCTGAAAACATACAATATCAGGGTTTATACTTTTTAGCCATTCCATTAAACCCTTATTCAATGCAGCTCTAATGCCATTTACATTATATGTTAATATCCGTTTCATCTTCTAATTCTTTTTTTAATATATTTTATGCCCCTAAAAATACTTATTTTTTTATCATGTCATTAGTGAAATCTAAAAAACATTTACTATTTTATTAATGAGATGACTAATAATTTGATTAAATTTGTTCCTCTTTATAAAAATATTAAAATGCCTATAATCAAGAAGGTTTAAAATGATTAATGAGAAGAAGGTTTTATTAATAATTATGGATGGTTGGGGCGAAGGGGATAAAAGTCAGGCAGATTTAATATACAAAACCCCCACTCCTTTTATTGACATGCTCCATAATAATGCTGCTTATTCTAAGCTGAAATGCTCCGGGATAGATGTTGGCTTACCCGAAGGCCAGATGGGAAACTCCGAAGTCGGCCACTTAAATATTGGCGCAGGTAGAGTCGTTTATCAGGATTTTGTTAAAATCAATCTTTCTGTTAAAGATAATAGCATAACTAAAAACAAGATTATTCTTGATGCCTATAAATATGCAAAAGAAAATAATAAAAATCTTCACTTTTTGGGTCTCATTTCTGAGGGAGGGGTACATTCTTCAACCAAACACCTAATGAAACTTTGCGACATTGCTAAAGATCATAAACTAAATAATGTATTTATTCATGCTTTCACTGATGGACGTGATACTGACCCCTATAGTGGATTGGGCTTTGTTAAAGACTTAGAAAATCATTTAAAAAAATCATCAGGCAGAATTGCAACTGTATGCGGACGATATTATGCAATGGACAGAGATAAACGTTGGGAACGTATTAAAATTGCTTACGATATGCTTATGTATGGAAATGGAACTAAATACAAATCAGCTATCGAAGGCATTGAGCAATCCTATAAAGATGGTGTAACCGATGAATTTATCAAACCTATAATTATTACCGACATTAATGAAAATCCTTTAGCTGTTCTTAATGAGGGAGATGTAGTTTTGTGTTTTAATTTCAGAAGCGACCGCCTAAGAGAAATAACAACCGCTTTAACTCAGAAAGATTTTAGCGACCATAATATGCATACATTACCTCTGTATTATCTAACCATGACTAAATATGATGATAATTTCCAAAATATTCATATTATTTTCGATAAAGACGATATCAAAAATACTTTAGGTGAAGTTTTAGCTGCTCACAAAAAAACTCAACTCAGAATCGCTGAAACAGAAAAATATCCTCATGTTACTTTTTTCTTTTCAGGTGGGAGAGAAATCCCTTTTATAAATGAAAATAGAATCTTAATACCCTCACCTAAAGTAGCAACCTATGATTTAAAGCCATCAATGAGCGCTTTCGAACTTAAGGATGCTGTTATTAATGAAATTATTAACAATAAACCCGACTTTATTTGTCTTAACTTTGCCAATGCTGATATGGTAGGACATACAGGTGTTTACAATGCTATTTGCGAAGCTGTATCAACTGTTGATAAATGTGTTGGCGAAGTTGTTTTACAGGCCCGTAAAATGGGCTATTCCATAATGATTACAGCCGACCATGGTAATGCAGACTTTGCTATTAACAAAGACGGAACTCCCAACACAGCACATTCTACAAACCCTGTCCCTTTCTTCTTAATTGATGACAATTATAAAAATATTTCAAATGGCATTTTAGCTGATATTGCACCTAGTATCTTAAAATTATTTAATATTCCTGCTCCAGAAGAAATGACAGGAAAAATTTTAATGATAAAATAAACAATAAACTTCAAAACTGATAATTAGAAAAAAAAAATAAAATGGAATACAGATGGGTAAGAAAAAAAATTAATAATTTAAATACAGTAAAAAAACTTGCAGCAGAACTTAAAGTCGACGAAAATATTGCGAAACTACTATTTCAAAGAGGTATTAATAATTATCAGGAAGCTAAAGATTTTTTTCGCCCTGATTTAAAAAAACTTCATGACCCCTTTTTAATGAAGGACATGAAAAAAGCTGTTGATAGAATTGAAAAAGCTCTGAATAATAAAGAAAAAATTTTGATATATGGCGACTATGATGTAGATGGTACAACCGCTGTGGCTTTAGTTTTTTCTTTTTTTAAACAGTTTACTAATCAAAGCCCTCTTATTGACTTCTATATACCTGACAGATATGATGAAGGATACGGAATTTCATTTAAAGGTATTGACTATGCTCAGCAAAACAATTTTTCTCTTATTATTGCCCTCGATTGTGGAATTAAAGCAATCGAAAAAATTAATTATGCCAATTCTAAAAAAATAGATTTTATTATTTGCGACCATCACCTGCCAGGAGATAATATACCTGAAGCTTTTGCTGTACTCGACCCTAAACAAAGAGATTGTGATTATCCCTATAAAGAACTTTCTGGATGTGGTGTTGGATTTAAATTGGTACAAGCATTTGCAATAAAAAATAATATCAACTCTAATATTCTTGAAAATTATCTAGACCTCGTTACTGTTAGTATCGCTTCCGATATTGTCCCTATTACTGGAGAAAACAGAATTATAGCATACTTTGGTCTTAAACAAATAAACTCAAATCCTCGCCCCGCTATCGAAGCAATCCTTAAATATTCAAATGTTAAAAGAAAATTTGAAGAAGATAAAACAGATTCTGAATCAAATTCTGAAAGCATCTTTTCAAAAGATGTTACAATTAATGACATCGTCTTTCTTGTTGGCCCCAGAATAAATGCAGCAGGCAGAATAAGTGAAGGAAAATATGCTGTTGAATTGCTCATCGAACAAAAACCCGAACAAATAAATAGTCTGGCTGAAATCATCAATATCACAAATAATGAAAGAAAACTACTCGACAGTTCTGCTACTGATGACGCTTTAAAACTAATCGAAACTGATAGCTTCCTTAAAAATAGCAAGTCTTCTGTTTTATTGAACGAAAAATGGCATAAAGGTATTGTTGGTATTGTAGCTT
>CAZVOS010000512.1:0-3149 GCA_964628845.1 uncultured Bacteroidales bacterium
TTTCGTAGTTCATAAATATCTTCTCACGAATTATCTCAGATGTAAAAAAACGAACTGGCAAATTGCTTATCTCATCTTTAGCAAAATAGGGCTCGTGTTCGGGAATATAATTTAGAATAGTGTCCAACAACTTTTCAAGATTAAAACTGTACAAGGCAGATATAGGCATAATATCGGCTTCGGGGAATAGTTGTTGCCATTTGATAATAAGCTCACTGAGTTTTTCCTGGGTCGTCAAATCACTTTTGTTGATGGCTACAATAAGAGGTGTCTTTGTTTTTTGCAGTTTCTCAATCACTTCAACAAAGTCGAATGTATCGTGCACATCAGTCATTAGCAGAAAAACATCGGCATCTTTCAAGCTCTCTTTTACATATTTCATCATGCCTTCTTGCATGAGATAGGCGGGCTTGATAAGTCCTGGTGTGTCAGAAAAAACCAACTGATAGTCATCCGTATTAAGAATGCCAAAAATACGGTGTCTTGTAGTCTGTGCTTTATGTGTTACTGCCGACAATTTTTCTTTGAGCAGGGCATTCATTAAGGACGATTTGCCTACATTCGGCTTTCCTATTATGCTTATAAAACCCGATTTATGCATTTTATTAATATTTTTTTGTAATTATCAATTTTTTTAATTAATTTTGCAAAACTAAGCAAAAGAACCCACAAGGTAAAGCTAAAAGCAAAAAACCTTTAAGATATATTGCGGGGTGGAGCAGTGGAAGCTCGTCGGGCTCATAACCCGTAGGTCGTAGGTTCGAGTCCTACCCCCGCTACTAAGATTTATAAGACATTATAAATCAAGTTGTTACACGGTTCTTAAGTGAAGTTTGACAATATTTGACAATCAGGTTCTCCAATAATTAGTTGTTACCATGCGGGTAAATAACTAAAAAAAATGAGCCGCTACAAGTTCGCTGAATTGTACGATAGGAACGGAGACCTGTCTAAAAGATGGTTTGTTGGTTACTATTTTACAAATCCTGAAACAGGAAAATTTCAGTTATTCCAAATTTATATCAGTTCTAAATTGCTGACAAAACATGCACGCCGTGTTAAGTCTAATCAGATAATTGATGATATTGATAATAAATTAAAGCAAGGATACAATCCTTTTCAAAATGAGAACAGGGGCTATACAACCGTTGTTGATGCAATAAATACTATTCTGAAAGTTAGAGATACTTATACCAGGCAAAGAACCAAAAGTACCACCAGAAGTTTTGTTAACACTTTTTTTAAGTGGCTGGAAAATGAAAAGTTATTAAACTTATCAATAGAGTGTTTTAATTTTCAACACACCATTATGTTTTCTGATTATTTAAAGATAGACAGGAAGTTGTGTAATCGCTCTCATAATAACTATATAGAAGGTTTGAGGACAATTTTTAATGTATTGGTTGAGCGTGAATATCTTTTGCAAAATCCATTTAAAAAAGTAAAGTTATTACCTGAAGAAAAAAGAAATATTTTTGCTTTTAATGATAAAGAAGTAAAATTACTTAAAGACTATTGCCTTGCTAACGATACTCAATTATGGCTTGTTTGTCAGTTTATATATTATTGTGCCATCAGACCTGCTGAACTTGTAAAGTTGAAGTTAAAGAATATTGATCTACATACAGGCAAAATAAATATACCATCAGAAGTCTCAAAGAATAAAAAACAAGCCATTGTAAGAATTGCTGAACCATTTATTATTGAGTTAAAAAAACTGAAATGGGATGAAATGGACAGTGAATATTATATGCTTTCTAAAAACCTTTTACCCGGAGACCAATATATATTTCCTACAAGGCTTGCTGAAAGGTATAGAAAAGTGGCGGACAAGTTAGGACTTAAACGCAGATTATACGATTTAAAGCATACCGGAGCAGGTATGGCTATTAAAAACGGAGCAAATGTAAAAGATTTACAATTACATATGAGACATTCAACTGTAGGGATTACAGACGGTTATTTAGAGGCAATGTTTGGTGAAACATCAGAAGAATTTATTAAAAATTTTCCTGTGTTATAATCGTTTTCCGTTTTTAAATTAACATAAAACTACTTTCATTAATTCATTCGGACATCCCTTTAGAGGCTATCATACACCAACAAACAAAGTCAAATTATATTCTTTTTCAGGCAACGGGTATTGCCCTCCAGAAAAACAAAAAACCCCACTGAAAATAGTGAGGTTTCCCATGACAAAACAAACAACAAAATATTTATTCTTCTACTTCCCTGAGCTCAGGATGATGGGTTAAAATTTTATTCATGATGTCGGTTTTTCTACCGGTAAATGGCAACCAGTCTCCGGCTCCATAAACATAGTGAAACAGGCAGATATTTAGCAAAAACTTAGCTGTACTAACTTTAAGGTTGTCATTTTCGTTTATTTCTTCAAAGAGGATGGTTGTAAAGTTTTTTCGTTTGTTAAAAAATTGATTGTGCATTGTGATAGTCTTTTCGCTGCTCACAAGCTCCTTTAAAATGTCAAATTGTACTGGATTTAGTTTTATAAGTAATTCGGTTTCTTTTAAAGGGATGGGAACTTCTACCCTGACCTCTTTTGTAACTTCTACTCTAACCTCCTTTGGAACTTCAACAATAACTTCTGTTGGTACTTCAACTACTTTTTCAACTATCTTTTCAATAACTCTTTCTTCTTCAAAAAACTTATCCATAAGCATATTGAGCATTTCTTCCTTACTACCTAATTCCATATCCTTATATAGAGATTCAAACTTATCTTTAGTCTCTTGCTTTAAGGCAATTGAAATATTAATAGAGGATCTTTTTTCTTTTTGGTTTTTCATTTCTGTTTTTTTAAATGTGGTTTTTAATATTTACGTAAAGTTACAACAGAGTTAGGTAGTAGTTGTTGGATGGTGTTTGATTTTGCAGGATAATGCAGGATAGTGCAGGATAAAGTTGTTTAGTTCTGAAATTCTTATCTTAAATAACATATCTATTCTAAGATACAACCCTCTGCCTTTTCAAGGACCTCATAAATAGAGATATTTTCAATATATCGGACAAACAGATATTTATTTTTTAATATATTTTATTTATTTGTTGTTAAAGTAAATATTATTATTATTTTTCCTGACTTCAAGGTTTTTCCAAAACTACTTTTCCGAAAAGCTGCATTAAACCCG
>CAZVOS010000513.1:0-3148 GCA_964628845.1 uncultured Bacteroidales bacterium
TATCCGCCACCTGTTGCTAATTTCGCTGCTCCAAATGTATCCATAGGAATGTCCACACCATTTACCGATTTATCAACAGCCCCACTGAGTACAGTTGTTGCCTGGCAGTGGGATTTTGGCGATGGTTCCACCTCAACTTTCCAAAACCCTGTACACACCTATTTACAATATGGTGTTTATGATGTAACACTAAGCATCACAAACAGTTATGGATGTTCAGAAAGCATCACCCTGCAAGTTATTGTTTATCCAGCACTTATTGCCTCCTTCGACAGTGCTGCTGTTTGTGCGCTTACACCTCTTACATTCAACAATACCAGTCAGGTACTACTCCCAAGTGTTCCTGTAAGCTGGTTGTGGGATTTTGGCGATGGTATGAGTTCAATTGATTCGTTGCCAACACATATTTATAACATGCCAGGTATTTATACTGTGACACTTATAGTATCCATGAGCACTAATGTAGCCGACACTGCCACACAACAAATTACAGTATATGAAACACCTGTGGCAGACTTTATATTTACCGAAGTCTGTGAAGGAGATACATTAACAAGTTTAACGGATAACAGTTATTCAAATCTGCCAATAATTAAATGGTCGTGGGATTTAGGAGACAGTACTACTGCTTTTCAGCCACATGTCAATCATTTTTACCTTAATCATGGCAGCTACACTGTTACGCTTATTGTTCAAAACAGCTATGGTTGTGTGGATACAGTAAGTAAAATTGTAAGGGTATTTGATAAACCTGAAATGCTTATTGATGCTGTTCCTAAATTTGGTTGCGAGCCACTTGCTGTTTCTTTTAGTGACCTCTCAACTGTGAATGATGCAGGTATTATCAACTGGTTATGGGAGTTTGGTGATGGCATGGGCAGCATGGGATTTCCTAATATTGATCATACATATAATGACCAGGGCTTGTTTGATATAACACTCACATTAACAACCAATCAGGGATGTCAGAATACGATGGTTTTCCCTTCATTTATTCAGGTCTTTCCCAAACCATTTGCCGACTTCGGGTATTCTCCAACGGTACCTTTCAGTACTGATATGGTTCAATTTCATAATTTTTCAGCAGGAAGTAACTACTGGGAATGGAATTTTGGTGACAGCATCACTTCTCATCTGATGGATCCCACACATATTTTTGACGAAGGCACTTTTTTAACCATGCTTGTTGCCTATAACGAGTATTACTGTTCAGATACTGCATACAGCAGTATATTTATCAGACCCAGTACAACAATATATATTCCTAATGCTTTTTCGCCTCTAAACAATGATGGTTTAAATGATATCTTTATGGTAAAAGCTCATAATATATATAATCTCGAAATGCGTATTTTTAACCGTTATGGAGAAATGATTTTTTATACTGATGATGTTAACAAAGGTTGGGATGGAAAGCATGAAGGTAATATTGTGCCATTGGGTGTTTATGTTTGGAAAATTTGGTATAAAGATGCTTATGGCTATCATCAGGAGAAATATGGTACTGTAACAGTTATTTATTAAGTTTAATAATTTATGCACGTATTTAAAATTTATTGTGGTGGTCAGTTTATTGAAACCGACCTTGCTCTGGATGTTGTTAATCCATTTACCCAGAAAGTATTTTCAAGAACTTTTCTTGCTTCAGACAATGAACTGGAGATGGCTATTGAAAAAGGTGTTTTAGCTGAGAAACTTATGAAATCATTGCCCGTTTATAAGCGTTATGAAATTTTGATGTATATAGCTGAGAATTTAAAGAACAGAGAAGAGGAAGCTGCAATATTATTGGCTTCAGAAGCGGCTAAACCATTGCGGCTTGCCTTAGCTGAAGTAAGAAGGGCTAAACAAACATTTATTGTTGCTGCCGAAGAGTGCAAACGCTTACCTGCTGAGTATCTTAGTATTGATTGGACACCTGAAGCCCAAAACAAAGAGGCCATTGTAAAATATTTCCCTATTGGTCTTGTGGCTGGTATTTCACCTTTTAATTTCCCTCTAAATCTTTCAGTACATAAAATAGCCCCTGCCATTGCAGCCGGTTGTCCGATTATACTAAAACCCTCTTCAAATACCCCCCTATCAACACTCTTATTAGCACAGATTATTGATGAAACAGATTTACCAAAGGGTGCTCTTTCGATACTTCCTATGGACAGGGAAACAGGCAATAAACTGGTATGCGATTCACGAATCAAATTGCTCAGTTTTACCGGCTCGCCCGAAGTGGGATGGGAAATGAAAAAGAATGCCAACAGAAAAAAGGTGGTGCTTGAGTTAGGTGGTAATGCAGGCGTTATTATCACTGATACAGCCGATTTAAATCATGCTGCACAAAGGTGTATTACAGGTGCTTTTGCTTATTCCGGACAGATTTGCATACACGCACAAAGAATATTTGTTCATCATTCAAAATATGATGCATTTTTAAAGTTCTTTTTACCCCTTATTAATAATCTGAAGGTTGGTGACACATTAGAACCCCTTACTGATTTCTCAGTAATGATAGATGAGAAAAATGCCATACGTGTAGAAACATGGGTTAATGAAGCCATTGCACAAGGGGCAAAAATCCTTTACGGAGGTAAAAGAAAAAATAACTACTTCGAGCCCACTGTATTAGGTAATACAAACATTAATATGAAGGTTAATTGTCTGGAAATCTTCGGGCCTGTAGTTACAGTAACAGCATATCATGATTTTAAAGAAGCCCTAGAGATGCTTAATTATGGCAGATACGGCTTACAGGCAGGTGTTTTTACTGATGCTTTATCAGAAATGAATACCGCCTTCGAGCATATTGATGCTGGAGGTGTCATTATAAACGACATCCCTACTTTCAGAGTTGACCACATGCCTTATGGTGGCATTAAGGATTCTGGACTTGGCAGAGAAGGTGTGAAATATGCCATACACGATATGATGGAACCCAAAATACTCGTAAAAAACACCTGATATTTCTCATTAAATAATTGAAATTTAATTATTTGCACCTTATTATCGTTTAATAACAATATTTTTATTATTTGTATTTATTAAAATGGTACATTTGCACATCTTTTTGAAAATATTTAAATTTTTATTAACTAAAACCAAAAACATGAAAAAAGTTCTTACAATTTTACTCAGTACAATCTTATCTGTAAAT
>CAZVOS010000514.1:0-3136 GCA_964628845.1 uncultured Bacteroidales bacterium
CAATTTCACATATACGCCCAACCCTGGATGTATGGGACAATCCATACAGTTCACAAGCACCAGTACTATTTTACAAACCTGCACAGGTATAGGATGCCCCAATGGTCCTTTCTGCATTTGCACCAATAATCCTTCATTATATTCTTGGGTCTTTAATCAGGGGGGCTTACCCGAATCGACCAATCAGAATCCGACCTATACCTATACCACAACAGGTACTCAACAGGTTACCCTTACGGTTTTTGATATACTCACGCAATGTTCCAATTCCATAACCATACCTGTTAACGTCATCAACTGCTCGGGCTGTACTACGCCCACACCTGTACTTACTGCTACCACACCCGTTTGTTTGGGCAACACTTCCACAATAACAATAAGCAATGCTGCCAGTTACGCCACAGGAACAACTTTTGTATGGGATTTTAATGGGGGCACTGCTACACCTGGTACAGGTGCAGGACCACATACGGTTACATGGAATGCTACAGGCACATATACAGTTACACTCACTGCCACAGAGCCAGGGTGCAGCGATGCTCAGGCGTCTGTATCAGTTGTTGTTAATCCCGGACCTACATCCACCTTTACCGTTACCACACCTGTATGCCCTAATGACCCCTCAGTAATCACTTACACAGGTACAGCCGGTATTAATGCAACCTATAACTGGGATTTTTCAGGTGGTACTGTGGTTTCTGGCACCGGAGCAGGACCATATATGGTAAGCTGGTCAACGCCGGGTTCTATGGATATCACTCTTGATGTGAGCGAGAATGGTTGTACTTCAACGTCAACACAACCGGTAGTTGTATTACCCCCTACACATCCCAACTGTTCTACATGTGTAACGCCTCCGCCTGTATTGTCCAACACCAGTCCTCTTTGTCAGGGGCAAACAGTAAGTGTGAGTGTTACAGGACTTCCATCAAGCAGTTATGTATGGGATTTCGGCGGTGGCACTGCTGTACCAGGTACAGGACAGGGACCACATACAGTAACTTTCTTATCATCTGGTACTTATACAGTTTCAGTTACAGTTACAGAACCCGGTTGTACTCCTGATTCCGGCTCAACAACAATAACCATCTACCCCTTACCTAATGCAGATGCAGGTCAAAATCAGGATATATGCAGTGGGGCTACAGCTACACTAAGTGCTTCTGGTGGCAATGATTATGTATGGACTAATGGAGCAAATACTTCTACTATTACTGTTGCACCTACTGCTACAGAGGTTTATACAGTTACTGTAACTGATAATAACAACTGTACGCAAACTGCTCAGGTAACAGTCTTTGTTCATAACAGCCCCAATGCTGATGCAGGTACTGACCAAAATATTTGTACAGGAAATTCAGCAGTTCTAACAGCTTCAGGCGGCACCTCTTATTTATGGAGTACAGGTGATATGACGTCAAGCATAACAGTTACTCCTTCTACAAACACCACTTATGCCGTAACAGTGAGTGATGCCTATGGTTGCTCTGCCATTGATTCTGTTACCGTTAATATATCACCTATTCCTTTGGTTGACTTTTCTTCTAATATTACAGAGGGTTGTCAACCACTTGAAGTAAACTTCACTTCTTTGCAAAACACTAATATCGTATCTTATTCATGGAACTTCAACGACCCTTCATCAGGGGCATCCAATATTTCCAATTCTCAAAACCCACTTCATATTTTCAGCAACTCCGGCTCTTTTAATATTTCATTAACTGTTACCTCTGCTGATGGATGTTCAAATAATCTCACACATAACAATTTTATTACCGTATTTCCAAACCCTGTTGCTAATTTTACTTTTACAATATCTGAGGGTAATTATGAAAACACTCCTATTCAATTTACCGACCAATCGCTCTATGCTGTAAAATGGTTGTGGAACTTTGGTGACCCTAATTCGAGCGAAAACGGTTCAGACCTTCCTACACCACAGCATACTTATTTTTCTGCCGGCGATTATATTGTTTGTTTGATAGCAGAAAGCTCAAACGGTTGTATTGATACTACATGCAAAGACGTTAGCATAAAACATAATATGATGTTCTATGCGCCATCGGCCTTCACTCCTAATGAAGATGGTATGAATGATATGTTTTATGTACAGGGAGTTGGTTTCAATACCGATGAGTTTGAATTTTATATCTTCAGCAGATGGGGAGAAATAATTTTTCATTCGGATGATATTAACAAGGGATGGGATGGCACGGTAAAAGACAGCAGACGCTTAGCTCCTGAAGGTGTTTATACATGGGTAATAATGGTAAAGGATTTTAATCAGGAACGCAAAAGATATTTCGGCACTGTAACATTACTAAAATAAATGTTATTTATTTTTTTTAAATATTTTCTAACAATATACCCTTTGATATTAAATAAAATTTTATATTTGTCAAAGATTTATTTAAGCTTATCGTTATTAAATTATTATATTACAACACATTATAAAATTATTTTATGAACAGATTATTTACATTAAAATCAGTATTCATTGCATTAATAATGAGTCTTTTTGCAAGAGATATAAATGCTCAGGTATTTCAAAAAAATTACACAGTACAAGGATTTTTGCCTGGTTCACACCATTTTACAGAAAGTGTTTACCAAACGACTGACGGTAATTTTGTTTTTCAGGGCTGGAATTTGGCTGATTTGGCATTTCCAAAGATGACATTGTTAAAAATAAACCAATATAGTAACATTGTTTGGCAGAGATCATATACCAGATGTGCCCAGATGCTGATGGGCAACTGTATTCTTGAAGACTTTACAGCTTCAACCATGGGCAGTTGCGTTAAGCAAACAAGTGATGGGGGTTTCATTATGACTGGAAGTTTGAATGATAAGATGTTATTATTGAAAACTAATGCTGACGGGAGTGTCGTAACATGGGCTAAAACATATGGCTCGGGAAGCACCTATGGCAATCATGTCATACAAACTTCAGATGGTGGCTATATTTGCGTTGGTTATTCATACGACAATGAATCAACAAAATCAGCACCCAATGTTTTTATCGTTAAAACAACTTCTAACGGTACTCTTTCATGGGACAGAATATACAGATTCAGCCCTTATTTAGATGATGTGGCTACGAGTGTAGCTCAGTTGACAAGTAACGACTTTGTTG
>CAZVOS010000515.1:0-3134 GCA_964628845.1 uncultured Bacteroidales bacterium
GGGCTACGGATAAAAAAACTGAAGGTACATGGCTCTGGAATGGCAAAAACGAAGCTACTGGCATTAATTTCTGGAGAGGCGAAGGAGCAAATGGAGCCAACAATGGAAAACCCATCCTCAATGCCTATACTAACTGGGGAGGGACGAGTAAAAAGAAAGCTAATGAGCCCGATAATTTTGGTCTCGTTCAAAACTGTGCTGGCATTGCACTTTGCGGATGGCCTGCTAAAACATCAAATCTGGGTATTGCTGGGGAATGGAACGACTTGCTCTGTGCTTCCAAGCTATATTATATTATCGAATACAATGATTAAAGCAAATTATTTGTTATTTTTTTGTTTTTTATTAACAAAATAAATATATTTGCCTCTGACATTTGTAAAATCAATTTTTAATATTAAAATCTTTTTTTTACTTGTTGATATTCAAATACATAGCTAATAATTAAAATATTCAAAATTATATAAAACTTTTCAATCCCATGAAAACAAAAATTATTTCCTCATTAACATTGATTTTTTTGGTTTTTACCTATTTTTTGGGGCATGGTCAAACGAGCAACCACAGTTGGTCGCTCCAGTGGAATTATCCCAAAGCTTTTATTGAAAATAAAGGCCAGTTTGATGGGCGAGACAAACAAGCCCAATCTGAAATTTTATATGCCATTGACCACGGCTCAGTGCAGATTTTTTTTACAAAAAATGGCATCACTTACCGTATTGATGAAAAAGTTAAGAACAAAAACAGAAAAAAAGGAGAGAAACCAAAATTACTCGTTAAAAGTGATTATATTTACATGAACTGGGTTAATTCCAATCCTTATGTAGAAGTTGTAGCTGAGGATGTTTCACCTGATTATCATACCTATTCCATGCTTTCTGAGGACAGAGAGAGCTGTTATGATATCAGAAACATTAAAGCATATAAAAAACTAACCTACAAAAATTTATATCCCAACATTGATGTAGAATATGTATTTCATCCATCTGATGGTATTAAATACTCTCTTATACTCCATCCTGGAGCAGATATATCAGTGTTTGGTATGCAATATGAAAAAAACAGGGTTATGACTATTGATAATCAGGGCTGTCTGAAAATTAAAACACTTTATGGAGATATCACAGAACATCCACCAGTATCGTTCTATGCAGATAATAATGAAAAAATAAATTCTACTTTTCTTGTAACAGAAAACAAAGTAGGATTCCATATGGATACATATAATTCCCTTAAGAAAATTGTTATTGACCCCTGGGTACAGACACCTAGTTTAGCCAACTCTAATGGTGTTTGGGAATTAGATAAAGATGCTGCAGGCAATATTTATATAATTGGAGGTGATATGCCCATGAAATTACAGAAATACAATGCTGCCGGTGCTTTACAATGGACATATAACACACCATGGGATACAGCCAATTTCTGGTTGGGAACACTTACATCAGACATGAACGGAAATTCATACATTACTGCTGGTTCCAGTGCAAGAATACAAAAGGTAAATACTTCAGGTTCTATGGAATGGAGCGCCTTTGGAGGTGCTATGGATGAATACTGGATGATAACCTTCAATTGCGACCACACCAAACTTATTGTAGGTGGTACACGTTTAAATCCTGTAGTTATAGCAAACAGCAATGGTGTCATCTTCGATATTGACATCAACAGCGGTAATGTACTAACTGTAGTTAATGTGGCACAAAGCCGCACCTATCAGCTTTTGGGAATGCCAGTTACAGAGCCAAACGAGGTAAGGGCTTTGTCATCATCTCGCGATGCAAAATATTTCTACCTTACACTTGATACTATTGGTGCCATAAACGACAATATGACATTTTGCTCAACAAATGCTCCTATTTTTGCTATTCCATCAACGTACAATTTTAGCTATAAATCGGAAGATTACCGTCCTAATAATGGCAATGCAGGCATCAGGGCAATAAGAGCCAATCAGAACTTTGTATATACACAAAATGGGAGTACAATTCATAAAAGAAATCTGGCAGATGGTTCTATCATTTCATCTGCTCCTATAACAGGAGGTATAACTAACAATGTGTCGATGACCAGTTTTATTCAACCGGGTAACAATGGTATAGCTGTAGACTCCTGCGGTAATGTATATGTTGGTTCTGGTGACAGGGTTATTAAATATGATGCTGACCTTAATGTTATAACGGAAACTTTACTTCCTTTTGCTGTATTTGATGTGGTAGTAACTACCGGGGGTAATGTGGTTGTTTGTGGTGCTACTGGGAATTCCTCAAGTGCATCGCGTACGGGTTATATACAATCAATAAATATGTCGGCCTGCGAACCATTCCAGCTCGTATGTTGCAATACGGCTATATGCCCTGTCGGCCCTTTCTGTCCGGGCGACCCAGCAGTAAGTCTTGTTACTGAAACACCAGGGGGTACATGGAGTGGGCCAGGTGTTGATGCTTCAGGTGTTTTTACACCAGCTAATGCAGGCATTGGAACTCATACCATAACTTATACACTTCCTTGTGGCAGCAGCTCAATAATAATTACTGTAAATGCTTGTGCACAGCTCAGTGCTTGTGTAAATACTGATGGGGACATTGTTGTTTCGGGAGGAACTGCCCCATATACATGGCAAGAATGGCAGCCAGCAAGCTCAACACCTATTACAAATGCTGCTGAATGCACTGCTTGTGGATATTCATGGAACGGACTCCTCAACCAATGTCTTAACGGATTAATGCCCGTTACTACTTGCAATACTCCAGCACAATGGGTCAATTTTAATACTGGCACTATAATAAATCCCCCTGTAACGTATCCTGTTAAAGCTTTAGATGCTAATGGTGATTTCCTTGTCATAAATGATTTTGCTTCTTTGCAACCCTGTGCTATTTGTTCTACATATACATTAGCTACTGCTGCTGTGAGCAATGCAACGTGCCCTGGAGGCACTAATGGCAGTTTTACCGCCGAAGCTTATGGAGGTACAGCCCCATATACTTATACTCTCATACTTGGAGGTACTACCGTAGCTACCTATCCGAATGTATCCGGTTCGCAGGATTTTACTGGCTTGGGGGCAGGAACTTATACGGTCAATGTACTCGATAGTGATAACTGCCCTGCCACAACAACGGTTACTATTG
>CAZVOS010000516.1:0-1439 GCA_964628845.1 uncultured Bacteroidales bacterium
TAAAAATAGATAAAGAGGCAGGGAATCTGTCAGAAACTACTAAGACTTATTTGCAGGAATTATGGCTTGAAAATGAATACGGATATAAAGAACCATTATTCACAGAACCTATTAAAAAGGGGCTTCTTTGTGAACAGAACTCACTCGGTTTAACGCAAAAGATTTTAGGCGGTAATACTTTTAGAATTAAAAATACTGAAAGGTTAGAAAATGACTTTTTTACAGGCACGCCAGATGTTATTATTGAAAATGAAGGTATAATTGAAGACGTTAAAACTTCATTTGATTTAAAAACGTTTTTTAATTCCTATTTAGAATTACAAAAATTACAGGAATGGTTACTATATTCGAAAAATAAATGTCCTCTTGATAGTTATTATTATCAAGGTCAAGTTTATATGGATCTGTTTCATTATAAAAAATACCGGTTAATCTATTGTCTGAATAATACTCCATCTGAAATAGTTACTCAATTAAAAAAACAGTTTTATTTTAAATTTGATTGTGATGAGGAAAATAAAGACTATCAAGAAATATCTCAACAGATAGAAAAGAACCATACATTTGATGACATACCTATTAAAAAACGTCTTAAATACGTTGAATTTGATTATGAGCCGGCTGTTATTGAAGTTTTAAAAGAAAAAGTAATTAAAGCACGTGAGTATTATAATAATTTAGAATTATGAAAAAAAACACTATTGACGATATAAACAACATTGTAGCTGAATATTATAACATTCTTGCTAACAAATTAAGAGAAAAAACACGCAAAAGAAATATATGCTTTTGCAGACAAGTATCTATATATTTAATTTCTAAACACACACGTTATACGTCTTTTGATATTGCAGATTATTATTGTGTGAATCGTAGCAATATTTCTAATTCAAAAAAAACTATTCAAAATCTAATTGATACAGACAAAAAGATTAAAACAGAGATAGAAGAAATTGAAAAAAAATATTTAACATTAATTAACGATATTTCAGTAGAAAAAAAATCTTATTGCATCCTGAAAAAAATAATTGATTATAATAAAGTGTCCGGTAAAATATTTAATATCAAAATAGATAATAACAAGAATATATTAAATATATCTATAAATGATAATAATTTTCATATTGATATTTTTGAAGGTACTTATAGTAATATAATTAACCATTTGTACGATTATTTTAACTAACTATTATGAAAAAAGAATTAAGATTAATAAACAAAGAATTATATCATCTAAAAGAAGATGTAAAGATACAAGGGTCGCATTCAAATATTTCTGGTGAAATTTCAGAACGGCTCACTGGTGAAATTTCATGGCTGTATGGTATAATATCAAAACGGCTGTATGGTGAAATATCAGGGCTGTATGATGAAATATCAGAACGACTGACTGGTATAATATCAGAAAAACTGTATGGTTCTGTATCAGGACTGACTGG
>CAZVOS010000516.1:1539-3126 GCA_964628845.1 uncultured Bacteroidales bacterium
AACTGTATGGTTCTGTATCAGGACTGACTGGTATAATATCAGAAAAACTGTATGGCGAAATATCAGGACTGACTGGTGTAATATCAGAACGGCTCACTGGTAATATAACAGGACTGATTGGTGATTGTACTAATATTGAGGGCAATATTGATACATGCAATATTACAGAAGAAGAAAGAAAAAAAGGTATCAACATAAGAGATTTAATTAACTAAAAACTAAAATTTGTTTATTAAAAATTATGTTTATATTTGCATTGTGAAAAAATGCTAAATGTTTCTTAATGAAAAAATTCACTGAATATTCTTATAGCCCGAAAGGTAAAAATCTTTTCTATCTCATTGAGATAGTTTAGCTTTTTTTCACAACCGAGTAGGGCTTTTTTATTATATATATTAAAATGAAATATTTTTTACATGACACATCTGCTTTTCAGGATGAAAAAATAACTGAACTTTTTATGAATTTTGGTTATGAAGGATTAGGATTATTTTATACATTATTAGAAAAAATTGCTTTACAGGAAAAACCAGTAAAAACAGCAGTGTTAAAAAAACAACTTTTTGTTAGAAAAAGATTGGAAAAATGTTGGAACTTTATGGAAAAAACTGACATGATTTCATCATTAAATGGTGAAACTTTCAATGAAAAACTACTAAACTTTAGTGAAAAATATAAGATAAAAAAAGAAAAAAACAGAAAAAAAATTGCAGAATGGCGTAAAAATCAAGAAGTTACAGAAACTGTAACCAGTTACGAACTGGTTCGTAACGCCTCTAAAGTAAAGGAAAGTAAAGTAAAGGAAAGTAAAGTAAATAAAAATAAAGTAAATAAACATGACGATTTTTTAAAATCGTCTTTACATAATTACCTTAAAAATATTTTTTTAGACTATTATTTTAATTTAACTGAAAATGAATTTTATTGGACAGTAAAAGAAGCTAAAAATCTTAATCAATTAATAAATAAAATTACATTCTCTATCAAAAAGAAATTTCCTGATATAAAAATTATTGAAGATAATAAAGTAATAGAAGTTTTTAAAATATTATTACAAAAATTACCTAATTGGCACAAAAATAATTTATCTATTTCAAATATAAATTCAAAGTATAATGAAATAATTACAAACATAAAAACACAAACAAATGACAACACAAGTAACAAAAAAAGACACATTACAGATGAAATCACAGCCGAAGACGTTGAAAGATTTGAGCGTACTGGAAATTGTGAAATTGATTAGCATAAGTAAATATGCTGGTGATAATTACAAGTCAATATTAGATAAAAAAGGTTGGCTACTATTAGCATCAGAAATAAAAAAAGACGCAGGTAATATGACTATTGAAAAATTAACTGAAAGGATAATGTTAGGGATTAAAGGTGAGTTAGACGATAAATCACAACCGATAAATTTTAGAACAATATACAGCTGGGTAGTAACAAAATATTATGAAACGATTTATAAATATTAACAAAAAAAAGCTATGCAAAACTTATTTAAAAACAGAAAAGAGATAGAGATGCGTTGCAAGCAAGCAGATGCTTGTAAAGAAGAATACAAACTTTTAATATCAGCCGAAA
>CAZVOS010000517.1:0-3125 GCA_964628845.1 uncultured Bacteroidales bacterium
TTTTTCATGAATTTGGGCATGCCCTTCACGGTCTTTTATCTAACTGCACTTATTTAACCACATCAGGAACAAATGTGCCACGTGATTTTGTTGAATTGCCTTCACAGATAATGGAAAACTGGGCTGCAGAACCAGAGGTTCTGAAACTCTTTGCCAAACATTATGAAACAGGAGAAATTATTCCTGACGCACTTATTAATAAGATTACAAACAGTTCTCTTTTCAATCAGGGATTTGCCACCACTGAATTTCTGGCTGCTGCACTTTTAGATATGGATTATCATATACTGACAGAGCCATTAAGCTTAAGCCCGGATGAATTTGAAAATAATGCTTTAAAAAATATCGGACTTATACCTGAGATTGTTGTGCGTTACAGAAGTAGCTATTTCAATCATATATTCAGCGGCGGATATTCATCCGGTTATTACAGTTATATATGGTCTGAAGTTTTAGATTCTGATGCTTTTGAATCATTTAAAGAAAAAGGTCTATTTGATAAGGAAACAGCTTTATCGTTCAGGCAGAACATACTCGAAAAAGGCAATACAGAAGACCCTTTACAATTGTATATCAATTTTAAAGGTGCTGAACCAAAAATTGACGCCTTATTGAAAAAGAGAGGATTAAAATAATTAAAATAAATATTATATTTGCAATATATTAAAATATTAAAAGATATGAATATTACAATAGTAGGAACTGGCTATGTAGGCCTTGTTACAGGAGCATGTTTGGCAGAAGTGGGAACTAATGTTAGCTGTGTAGATATAGACGAAAATAAAATCAAAAAACTTAAAGAAGGCATCATTCCAATTTATGAGCCAGGCTTAGAAACTATGGTAAAGAGGAATTTTGACAATGGCAGACTTCATTTTTCGACAGAATTGAAAGATACTATTGACGCATGCGATGTTATTTTTATTGCTGTAGGCACCCCTCCCGATGAAGATGGCAGTGCTGACCTTAAACATGTTATTGCAGTTGCTTCAGAAGTAGGGAGACATATGAAATCGTATATGCTTGTTGTTACAAAGAGTACAGTACCTGTAGGAACTGCAAAAAAAGTAAGAGAAGCCATACAGCAGGAATTACATACGAGAGGAGAAGATATTTTATTTGATGTGGCATCTAATCCTGAGTTTCTTAAAGAGGGTGCAGCCATAGATGATTTCATGAAACCCGACAGAATTGTTGTAGGTGTAGAATCTCCTAAAGCTGAAGAAATAATGGCACGTTTGTACAAACCTTTTACACTTAACGGACATCCGGTTATTTTTATGGATATCCCCTCCGCTGAAATGACGAAATATGCCGCCAATGCCATGTTGGCGACAAAAATTAGTTTTATAAATGATGTGGCTAATTTATGTGAACTCGTTGGTGCTAATGTGAATATGGTTCGCAAAGGTATTGGAAGCGACTCTCGTATAGGAACCAAATTTATTTATCCTGGTATTGGTTAAGGGGGTTCCTGCTTCCCCAAAGATGTAAAAGCACTTATAAAAACTGCTTCAGAGTATGGTTATGACATGAGGGTCATTAAAGCCGTTGAAGATGTTAATGAAGAGCAGAAATCAGTTTTATTTGAAAAGCTAAAAAGATATTTTAACAATGATTTAAATGGGAAACTTATCGCTATCTGGGGTTTGTCTTTTAAACCACAGACAGATGATATGCGCGAAGCTCCTGCTCTTATATTAATAGACAAACTACTTCAGGCAGGCTGCCACATAAAAGCATACGACCCAGAAGCTATAAATGAAGCCAAAAGAATTATTGGTGATAAAATTATATACGCCAATGATAAGGAAGAAGCTTTGATTGATGCAGATTGCTTACTGCTTGTTACAGAATGGAACAGCTTTCGTATGTTGAATTATAATGTGATGAGTAAGCTTATGAAACAAAAAGTTGTATTCGACGGAAGAAATATTTATGATGCAAAAGAGATGTATGAAAACGGATTTGATTACTTTTGTATTGGAATCACAACAAAATAATCTGATAAAATTTGAAAAAAAAAAGAATTTTAGTTACAGGAGGTGCTGGTTTTATTGGCTCACATCTTTGCGAAAGACTTCTTAAAGAGGGTCAAGATGTGATATGCCTCGATAATTTTTTTACCGGCTCAAAAACAAACATAGTACATTTGCTTGACAACCCCTATTTTGAACTTATACGACATGATGTAACGATGCCCATATATATAGAGGTTGACGAAATATACAATCTGGCCTGTCCTGCCTCGCCCGTACACTACCAGTTCAATCCCATAAAAACAATAAAGACATCTGTAATGGGAGCTATTAATATGTTAGGATTAGCCAAAAGAATTAAAGCCAAAATATTGCAAGCATCTACAAGTGAAGTATATGGCGACCCCGAAATACACCCCCAATCAGAATCTTACTGGGGCAATTGCAATCCTATTGGGAGCCGCTCCTGTTATGATGAAGGAAAAAGATGTGCTGAAAGTTTATTTATTAACTATCACGCACAAAATAAAGTCCGTATTAAAATACAACGCATATTTAATACCTACGGCCCAAACATGCACCCCAACGATGGCAGGGTTGTTTCAAATTTTATTGTACAGGCCTTGCAAAATAATGATATAACTGTATATGGTGATGGTTCTCAAACCAGAAGTTTCTGCTATATTGATGACCTCGTTGATGGAATGATACGTCTTATGAATACGAATGACGATTTTACAGGGCCCGTCAATATCGGCAATCCAAATGAATTTACCATTATTGATTTAGCCCGGAAAGTCATTCAACTTACCGATTCTAATTCAAAAATTATTTTTAATGAACTACCCGAAGATGACCCTAAACAAAGACAACCGAATATAGAACTTGCCCGAAAAATATTAAACTGGGAACCAAAAGTAGAACTAGAAGAAGGCCTTATTAAAACTATTCAATACTTTAAAAAAATAATAAAATAAATTTTATGTTAATTCTTATTACAGGTGCTAACGGCCAATTAGGCACAGAAATTAAAGAATTATCAACACTTTACAAAGATTACAAATTTGTTTTCACTGACATTGACTCATTGGACATTTGTAACCATACTGCTGTTGATGCTTATATCAAAAAAAATAAACCAGATAT
>CAZVOS010000518.1:0-3115 GCA_964628845.1 uncultured Bacteroidales bacterium
CATATGGTTTATTAGTGTTGAAGTGGTACAACCTTCGGCAGTTTGTATGATAAGAGATACATCATAAGTTCCTGTGTTTGTAAAAAGGTGGAAAGGATTCGAAGCTGTAGCAGTGTTTAATGCTCCTGATGAAGGGTCTCCAAAGTTCCAAAGGTAAGCTACAGGTGTAGGTGTTGTAGTATTGCTAAAACTCACTAATAAGGGTTCACAACCTGACATAACATCAGCAGTAAAAGTGACATTCGGAACAGGATAAATCTGTACCTGTACTTGTGAATTTACGGGTGGAGAGCCGCAATTATCAGTTACAGTAAGATAATAAGTCGTTGTTTGGTTAGGAGAAACAGTAATATTAGTGCTTTGAGCTCCAGTATTCCACTGGTAGCTATAATTTCCATTACCACCTGTTACTGTAGGTACTAAAAGACTTGAGCCCCCTTCACAAATAGTAAGTGGCTGTGCATTTAAAACCAGTGAAAGTGGAGGATAAATAAACATTGTTGTACTTGCGAGTGTCGAAGGACAGTTTTGGGCATCTGTAATACTAACAGTATAAGTTGTTGTTGTTTGTGCCTGGAATGTGTGTGATGATGTGGCTGGTAAACTATTGTTCCAGTGATACGTGTAAGGGGGTGTACCACCACTGGCAAGTGCTTGAATATTATATGTTTGCCCAACACAGAAAGTATCGCTAGGGGTTAAGTTAAGCACAATAGGAGGGGGTTCAGTTAAAGTGAAGTTGATGATGGTGTCGCACTGATGTGTGTCACTAATGGTTAAGTCATAAAAACCTGAAGTCAGGTTTTGAGGATTTGAAGAGTTAGGCAATCCCCCTGACCATTCGTACGAATAAGGTGTTGTACCACCCTCAACTTGTACATTAATACTGCCGTCATTTCCATTGGGGCAGGAGATATGGCTGAGGGTTTGTGTGTAAGATATTTGCTGTGGTTGACTGATAGTAAAAGTAGTATCTTTAGTGCAATTATTTAAATCCTGAATATGAAAGGTATAAGTTCCTTGCGTTAAAGTATTAACCTGATTCAGATTTCCTGCAGTACCGGCTGGTAGCCATGAATAATTATAGGGGGGTGTGCCACCATTCACTGTAAAACAAGCACTCCCATCGTTACCACTATAGCAGGCAACATCTGTTTTTGTCAGGGACAAAGTAAGAGGAGGTGGTGTTGTTAATGTGATATTTGATGTGGCGGTACAGCCGAAGTTATCAGTAACTGTAACGATATAATTTACTGAGGGCAACAGGTTTGTTGCTGTTTGTGTGGTTTGCACAGGTGTTGTGTTCCATGTATATTGGAAAGGAGCTGAGCCGTTGCTTACCTGAGCAGAGGCCGTGCCGTCATTTAAACCGTAGCAACTGTTGTTACCTGGAGATATATTTACTATGGGTAATGGTTTAACACTTACTACTACATTGCTTGTAGCTGTACATCCGTTTTGATTAGAAACAAGTACAGAATAAGTGGTAGTAGCAGTAGGGGAAGCTATAGGGTTATTAATATTGGTAGCACTTAAGGATGTGGCAGGCGACCATAAATAAGTAGAGCCACCTGAAGCATTTAAGGTGGTTGAATTTCCAATACATATATTGACAGGGTTTCCTGCATTGGCATTGGGAGGAGGGTTTACAGTAACATAGACCGCATCGGTTCCCGTACAGCCATTAGCATCAGTAACAGTTACAATATAATTTGTACTTGAAGCAGGTATCACATTAATGCTTTGAGTCTGTGAGCCATTACTCCAGTTAAAGCTAACACCTCCAAAGGCAGTTAGGTTAACACTTTGTCCCTGGCATACAATCTGGTCGTTGCCTGCATCTGCCTGAATGGTAGTGAATACAGTAATGCTTTGAGTGGCAACGCCTGTACAGCCATTTCCGTCAGTATAGCTGTAGGTAATAGTATGTGTGCCGCTGCCTGCTGTATTGGGATTAAACATGCCATTGCTGATACCGTTACCAGAATAGGTACCACCAGAGGGCGTTCCTCCTGTAAGTGCTAATGGCTGTGATGAAATACATACAGATGAGAAAGGAGATAAAGAAACTGATGGGCCACCTGATAGGTTAATAACAGCAGAGGCGGTATTGGTACAGCCATTAGATGTTCCTGTAACGGTATAAGTAGTTGTGCTTGATGGTGTGGCAGTAACAGTGGCACCTGTTGTTGAAGACAGACCAGTGGAGGGACTCCACGAGTATGAATTTGCTCCTGAAGCGCTTAAAGATTGTGAGCCACCCAGACAAATATTAGAATTTGGAGGGTTAACTGTAACTGTAGGGGGGAGGGTTTTGTTAACAACAACAGGGTCGCTGACGACAATCTGTGAGCCGTTACAATTGGTGTATGTAACCTGTGCTGTATATGTTGTTGTTTGTGTTGGGCATACATTAACAGTAGCAGATGTCCCTATTTGAGAAGAGCCCTGAAGCCATACCAGTGAGTAGTTGGCAGGGCCACTGGGTGTAAAACGCCATGCTTCGTTGGTGGCTGTCCACTGCGATGTATTTCTGCCGGGTGGTGTATAGCCAACAGTACCAGCATTGTTCTGAATACCAACAACGGCATTGCCACTGTTCCATGAGGTACATAAAGGTTTGTTCTGCATATACACTTCAACAACATTGGTGCTTTCGTATAGAACAATCTGATGCGTGGCTTTTTTGTTATTGCAACTGGAACTATACATAGCCACCTGATAATAATTGACAACAAAAGTTCTGCAGGGATAGCTGCCTAATATAGCATAATATAGTGCTCCACTGACAGCAGGGTCAATGTCGTGATAAGCACCAAATATGGCATTCGTGGGCAAACTTGAAGAAGGGCAGGTGGCTGAAAAAGACCAGGGGCAAAACCCCCCAGAATTGCCTGTGTTAAATGAAATAACACCGTTAGAGCCCACAACGATTTGATTATAATTATTACCAAAAAAGCAAAAATTGAAAGGAAGTGTAATTACGCTGCTCCATCTGTCGTCAATATTTACCATGATTGCTGTACCTGTGTTATAGGCGTAAGGTGGTGCGTAGGGTATGGACGAAACACTGTATGAAGTAGTTGAACCAGTATGAAGGAATGTGGCTGTTAAA
>CAZVOS010000519.1:0-3110 GCA_964628845.1 uncultured Bacteroidales bacterium
TTTTAATTCTTCGTTTTTTAAAGTAATGGCATTTTTAAAATAAAAGAAATTCTTGTATATGTTTGTTTTTCTATATAAATCTATAATTTTAAAAAATTGCATCTTGATTATTTAAAACTTAAAGCGATAATAATTTAAAATATCTTTATTATGATGTTTTGGATGTTTACTGAAATAGCATTTAAAATATGATTTTAAAAAATCAAAGGCATCTTTAAAGCCAGAACGTTTAATTAACTTAATAGGAAATAAAAATGCTGTTAAGGGATGCATTCCAATAAAATATTTGCCAATGCCAAGATATTTGCCGCTTTTTTTATTGGTGGCCCTGTCTTGTAGAACAAAGTTATTTTTAACACGTAAGGTTATAAATCCGTTGAGTTTAGCCAAATCTGTGCTGATACTGTCGCCAGAGGGACCAACAGGGTATTCCCCAATTTTTTCAAGCAACACCCTTGATACAACTCTGGCAGCACCTGCTGGTCTATTGTCAGGTTTTTTCTTGATAATTATATTACCATCAATTCTATCGTCAATTCTGCCACAACTTATTGCTACAGAAGGGTCGGCTGTCATTATCTCAATCAAATCCCTGAAATATGATTTTTGTTCTATAATAATGTCTGCATCCAGAACGGCAATGAAATGCCAGTCAATCTTTAATTCCTCTGCAAATTGGGGTGCGAGTTTGAAGCCCTTGCCCATAATGGCATGATATCGCCATGGATAAGTGTAATCGAAATCTTTTAAAGAATGGTATTTAATGTAAGGATATTTCAGGGATGCCATCTTTAAAATTTCAAGCGTGTCATCGGTGCTTCTGTCGTCGAATATAAGCCAAAGAGATGGTTTAAATACCTGATTGTCAACGCTTTCAATGAGTTTTGGCAGGTTCTTGCTTTCGTTCTTGGCTGTTGTAACCAATAAATATTTGCTTTCCATTTGTAAATATATCTATTTTTTAAATCTTTTATAGGTTTCTTCAAGAGTAAGATTCTGAATATCTTTTTGTAAAAGAATAAAATTTAGTAAATCTTCAAGCAATAAGAAATCTTCCTCCTTTTTATGAAAACGATGATGCAACAAAATTCCCACATTTTTTGACTGATTATTTTTAAAGCAAAGAATTTTCTTCTGTATGGCAGATAAACTCAAAAAATCTGCCTCAGTATCGCTTATATATTTTTTTATGATGCTTATTCCTGTGCCTATTTCGAACACATTACTTTTTAATTTGTTCTTTAAATTATAGGAAACGGTATGCCCAAGTAGTTCCTTTTTATTTAGAATTCTGCCTAAAGTATAAAAAAATTTATGTTTTAAATCGTGGTGATGAACACCCGTAACTACTTCAAAATTAAGATTATCTAATACTTTTATACTTTCCTTATTAAATGCACCGCAAGGGAAAACAAATGCATTGAACCACAATTTGTCAAAATATTTGTTCATCAGCAATTGCCCCTTTGAAATAAGATTAAATTGTTCTTCATAAGTCATTTTCGAACCAAACTCACCCTTTTTTATCTTGCCATTTTTTTCAATATAAAAGTTATAATTATGATTATAACCATGTTGAACAATTTCAATTAAGTCGGGATAAGTTTCTTTTTTCTCTTTTAGCCAGTCAATAACTTCTGTAGTTAAGTTAGCCGGCTCCACAGCATAAGTTAAAGGGATTTTTTTCTCAATAAACAGTTCTGATATTTTTATTAATGAACTGTCTAATACATGACGAACATCATCATTGCGGAAATTTACTATCATATTGCCAGTTTTCAAAAATTTTAATTTCTCTTATTTCTCTTTTAAATGAGATATTTCTTTAATTTTTATTGCAGGGCTACCTGCATAAAAGTAACCAGATTCCAAAGATTTACTTATATATGAGTTTGCACCTATAATCACATTATCACCGATTGATATTCCTGCACCAATTATTACCCCACTAGCAATCCATACGTTATTGCATATTGTAACGGGGAAATTGATATGAGTTTTGTGGGGCCACTTAGTAATATCAAGTTGGGTTGTATGTATCATACATCCTGCAGAGAGTGTTACATTATTACCCATTGTTATTTTTTCTGCGGCATTTAATAAAACATAATGATTTATTGTACAATTCGTTCCCATGGAAATATTATTATAAGGACATAAAACAGTAAATTTTCCGAATATTTTTAGCTTTTTTCCAGCTTTTGCTCCTTTTATTCTAAAGCAAAAAGCTTTTATGAAGAAATTTGCCTTAAGTGTAAAATATTTTAGAAAAATATTTATAGGTTATTGTAATTAAAGAAGTTAGATTCTTTATTTTGATAGGCAATCATGTTTTGTAGTTGAGCCCTTGTATTAACACCACTCCTTAATTCGTTATATATGAGGGTAAGCTGCTCTTTGATTTTTAATATTGAGAGCTCGGTAACCCTATAACCATAATTATATTTTATTGATTCATACATAAGGGCTGTATTTTCAGGTGCAAAAATAATGATGATTTTCCCACTACTCAAATATTCACTCAGTTTTGAGGGTAAAGAAAGTCTTATGTTTTTGCTTATTTTCTTTTCAAAAGCCATTGGCAGAAGTAAAACATCATAATTGCAAATAGTTTCCATTATTTTTTGGTAATCAATAAAACCCTTATGCTTTGTTGCTTTTAACTTATTAATTCTTTCACTTAAAGCTGTGGTTCTGATAGAGCCGCAAAGAGTAAGATAAAAAGAAAAATCGCTAATCGTATTTTTTAATTCAATAATTGCTTTATCAATACATTCAATTTCCTTTATATTGTAATGCTCTACAGTTCCGGTAAATAATATATCAATTTTATTATGTATCTGTTTTGAAGGACACTGTTTAAAGTATCCAGGATTATGTAGTTTAAAAAAATCTGAAGAGTATCGTTTTTTATATTCAATAGCCATAAGCTCTGAGATTACAAAGTTTTTTTCGGCTTTCTGAAAAATTTTTTTCAATTTTAATTTATATAAATAGTCGAAAAGCTTCGTATAACCGATTTTTTTTATACTTGGCCAGTCGTCAACCAGATGTATAAATAACTTTGTTTCAGGAAACACTTTAATTAAATCATGCAGAAATAAAATATG
>CAZVOS010000520.1:0-3107 GCA_964628845.1 uncultured Bacteroidales bacterium
TGATGCAGGATTGGAAATATTTATAAAATCATTCGACTTGTATGCCAGGCACATCCCTCCCATTGATAATGCTTTAACGCTATAGTTTTGATGAATCTGACCCAAACCGTACCTTGAATAAGGTGAGCTGATATTTGTTTGTCCTTTTAATAAAAAGGAACTATGTGTTAAGAAAAGATACAATATAAAGCAGAATATTTTAGGTTTTTCCATCAAAATTTAAAAATTATTAGTCTTTTAACGATTTATTGTATTCTAAAATTATATTTAAGCCAAATGTTACAATATTTGGAATTGCAAATATGCTAATTTTTAATTCTTTATGCAAATTTTTCATTGCACCACCCGATAAAACAATTTTTAATCCTGAGAATTTATTTTTATAATTATTAATTGTATCCTTAATTTCTGAAGCCGTACCATTATAAACTCCAGACAAAATAGATTCTTCAGTATTTTGTCCAATAAAAAAATGATTTCTTTTAGTTTTAACCAAAGGTAATTTTTCTGTAAAAAAATGAAGGGCTTTCAATCGCATTTCGTAACCGGGCGAAATTGCCCCCCCTAAATATTCTGCCTTATTATTAACAAAATCGTATTTAATACAAGTTCCTATATCAATTGACAATACATTATCTTCTGGAAACAAGTAATTTGCTGCTACTGCGGCAGCTAATCTGTCCTTGCCGAGAGTAAGAGGTGTTTTATAAAGATTTTTTAACGGAATGGGGGTTACTTCGTTAAAAAGAATAAAAAAATATTTTTCTTTTAAATAATTGACAATATCATTTGGCGTGTATGATACAGTAGACATAATAACACCCTGTATTTGTTTTTCAATATTATTGGTTTCAAAAAACTTTAAAAGCAGGGGTAATTTTAATTTTTTGTATTTTTTTGAAAACAGCAATTTATTTTTATTAAAGAATTCTACTTTAGCCGAAGAGTTTCCTATGTCAATAACAAGATTCATTTTAGTTTTTTTTCTAAATAAATATTTACATGAAAAATATATCATCAAAATTAATCAGAAATAATTTATTGATGGCTCTAGTAAACGAAGTATATAACCATTTATTGAACTGTACATCTAAATTATCTTTATTTAAATAACCGTGGTCAACAAAAACAGTATCCCATTGCCCACCCTGAGCTTTGTGAGTTGTAATGGCATAAGCAAATTTAACCTGAAGGGCATTAAAATGAGGGTTCATTCTTATTTTATCCATTTTGGCTTTATAACTCTTTTCATCATCATAATCTTTAAGAATTTCGTTGAACAATTTATTGTTTTCCTCTCGGGGCAAAGAAGGGGCTTCAACATCAATAGCATTGAGCAATAGTGTGGTTTCAAAGTTTAAATCGTCAGGGTAATCAAGCATACGGATAGTAACATCAGCAAAATCAAATCCATAGAGCGAATAAATGCTTTTAATACGCATGATTTCAATAATATCTCCATTTGCAATAAATCCGGATGAATGTTCTTCGGGCAGGCAGAAGTAATTATTTTTGACTACCATCATAATATCACCTGTGGCAACTACATTTTCTTTAAATAAAATATGGCTACGGATTTGTTGATTATATAAATTGGCTCTTTTGTTTGAACGGCATAGAACGATAACATTCTTAATATCATATTGAGAATATGAATAATCGAGCATATCTCTCAGTTCTGTTCCTGAGATTTTTTGGATATCTTTAAGTTCATCTGTTTCTATTCTGGGTATTTCGTTAATTTTACCCGTAATAAGTTGTCTTAATTTAGTGGCATTCAATAATATTCCAGACTCCATTTGCTGACGCACTACATTAGTAAAAACAGAAGACATGACCACCATATTAAAATGTCCTTCGAAGTAAGAAGCTGTTAGTGCCAGATTCCCTTCTTCGCCAACAGGAGGCAATTGTGCAGTATCGCCAACAAACATAATATTGCAATTGTCTCCGCTTTTCACAAATTGTATTAAATCATCAAGCAAACGGCTTTTACCATTAAGGGAAGAATTATAAGATGTACCAATCATTGAAGCTTCATCAACAATAAAGATTGTGTTCTTATGTTTGTTTTGTTGTAAGCTTACACTTAAAGAACCATCTTTATTTGTAAAAATCCAATAGATATAACGATGGATTGTATGGGCTTTTTTATGGGCGTAGTTCGACATTACTTTAGCAGCTCTGCCAGTAGGAGCCAGCAGAACCGTATTTATTCCAACGGTTTTAAGTATATTAACTACGTTACTTATAAATGTAGTTTTACCCGTCCCTGCATAACCATTGAGGATAAAGATAGAATTATTATTTCTGTTGTTTATAAAAGAATCATAAGCATCCATTGTTATATCCTGACAAGCAGTTGGAGTATAAGGGAAATTATTTTTTAATAAAGTTTTAACAGGGATATTCATTTTTCCTTTTTAAGCATAATAATAAAACCGACCATCAGAAAGGATAGCCAATACCAATATTAAAATTCACTTTGGTCAGTTTCATTTCGTCATAAACCCATCTTAGTTCGGGTACCCTTCGTGGATCTCTCAGGGGTATTGCAGCATCTAATCTTATGATAAAAAATGAAAAGTCGAGGCGTGTGCCTATACCTCCACCAATAGCAATTTCTTTGTAAAAATCGTTCAGTTCGAATTCGGCATTGGGATATTGTACATTTTGTTTTCTTAACCACACATTACCCGCATCTATAAATAGGGCACCTTTAAGGTATTTATATATATCAAATCTGTATTCAATATTTGATTCAAAATGGATATCTCCAGTTTTATAAAACTTGGCTATAGCCGTATCACTATATCCACCTGGACCCATGTCGTAGAGTTTCCATGCCCTTAAACCATTAGCTCCGCCAACATAAAAGCTTTTATCAAAAGGCATGATATCAATATTGCCGTATGGAACTGCAAAGCCCATTGTAACTCTATACACTAAAGAACTGTGTGGGTTTAAAAAATTATAGAATCTGTAATCAACATCAGCTTTAAGAAATTGTGAATATCTGATTTTAAATATTTTATAACTTCCCCATTCATCTTGTTCCATATTTATTATGTTGCTTGCTAATCTCAAGATGTTACCCGACGATTCAA
>CAZVOS010000521.1:0-3092 GCA_964628845.1 uncultured Bacteroidales bacterium
TATTATTTATAGATTGTTCTATTGGCGGCACCAAAACAGAGAAGGGGTCTCCAACGCCGTCACAAGAGCCACCCTGAGCATATTGAATAATTGAAATGGGTTTATTTGAAGAGATAAAACGTGGCTGGTTTGCATCAGACTGTTGCACCTGACCAGCATTCAAATTAAAAGGTGCACCTCCGTTAATAGAAACAGATGTTGAATTTTCGTTTGCAATAATTCTGAAATAATCTTTTCCTTTATTCATAAAAGGAACTGTTACAAAATTTTTACCCCAGCGGCTTAAAGGTAAGATTTGTTCACACAAATGGTCGCATGCCACACAGCCACCAATATTAGTACAAACATTTCCAACATAAACAGCAATTTTAGTACAGGAACCCAATTCTTTAATATGTGCACCCGACAAATCATTAGTAGACTCAATACGGTAAGTCTGACCTGCATTCATATTTACAGTATAGGCAGAACCACCTGCAGGTGTTATCTGTACAACAGAATTATTGGCAGTAGCCACAATCATGTATTGAACACCCCAGTCATTAGGCCATCCCTTCACTGTTTGTACCCTGTATTCTCTGTCCAACGCATTTAATGGATAAATAACACAGGCATCAGATGTATATTCCTGATAATTTAAAGCATAAACGCTTATAGTATCATTTGATGTAATTCTTATCCCCTTGTTTTCAACTGAACCTGAGGCAGTTGACATAGCAGTTAAAGGAATATTTATAGCTGTAGTGCTGTTGGCTGAAACAGTAAAATTTTGAGACCAACTCAGACCTGGTATAGATACCGTACCTGATGTGGCAACAGTAGCTGTTACATATATACGCAAAGTGGCAGTGCTGTTATAATTTTTCATAAATCCCATCCAAAATTCTTTACCCTTTGTGCTAAATTCCTGTGCCTGACACTTTTTTTGAAAAAATGATATGAAAAAAGCTAATAAAAAAATAAAAAGCAATGAATTTATGCTCTTGTATTTGTTTTTCATAAAAAACAATATTTAATTAATACTTCTAATTATTAAAGAATAAAAAACAAATATATGAAATAAAATTAAATAATAAAACATTTTGGATAAAATCATATATTTTTTTTATCACTTTTTTACTAAGAAACACCATAAAAAGTTTAAGAAATTCAAATAAATACTATTTTTTTTCTAATTCCCACCGCTAAAATCAACAACAGATACATGTTTTGAGTATTGTTAAAAACTTTTTGATAAAATAATAAAAAAAATTACGAAAAGTGGTAACAAGTGGAGAATTTTTACGTATATTTACCACAATTTTTCACAAATTAAAAAATGGCAATTTTAATAGGAGAATTTGAGTGTAAACTTGACGCTAAACTTCGCATCATGGTTCCTATCAACTTGATGAGACAGTTTAGCAGTGAAGACCAATTCTCTTTTGTGATTAACAGGGGATTTGAAAGATATCTGAATCTTTACCCAAGAAGAGAATGGGATAAGATTAACGATGAACTTCTAAAACTAAGTCAGTACCAAAAGAAGAGCCGTGAATTTGTGAGGTACATGAACAGTGGAGCGAGGCCAGTAGAAGTTGATTCAAACAACAGGATATTAATTCCCAAAAATCTACTTGAATATGCCGGCATTGACAGAGAAATTGTATTGTTCGCCTATTTTAACAAAGTAGAGATTTGGGATAAAAAAACTTATGAAAAATCAATAAAGGTTGAACCTGATGATTTTTCAAATTTAGCGGAAGAAGTAATGGGCCATATCAATACAATGCATGTTAATGATAACGACAAATAATACATATCACATCCCTGTACTGCTTAAAGAAAGCATTGATGGATTAAATATTAATCCTGATGGGATTTATGTGGATGTTACTTTTGGAGGAGGCAGTCATTCAAGAGCAATACTGAAAGAGTTAAACAAAGGAAGCTTATTTGCTTTTGACCAAGATGAATCGGCAAAGAAGAATATTATTAATGATAAAAGATTTGTATTTATCCATGCTAATTTTACATACATAAAGAATTTCCTGGAATTACATGGCATACAGAAGTTAGATGGCATTATAGCAGATTTAGGTATTTCATCTTATCAGATTGACACACCAGAAAGAGGCTTCTCTACTCGTTTTGATGCCATGCTGGATTTAAGAATGAATCAGAATGACAATCTTACTGGTGCTTATATCATCAATAATTATGATATAGGAAACTTAAAAAGAATATTTAAAGATTATGGCGAACTCAATAATGCACAGCTCATTGCAAAAAGAATAATTAAAATACGGGAAATTAAACCAATAGAGACAACAACAGATTTAAACAAAGCCATAGAAGATTTATGTTCAAAAAATAAAATAAATAAATTCCTTGCTCAGGTTTTTCAGGCACTTCGTATTGAAGTTAATGCCGAGTTGGACGCATTAAAAAATTTTCTTAATCAAAGTAAAGATTTATTAAAAACAGGAGGGCGGCTTGTTGTCATTTCATATCATTCTTTAGAGGACAGGTTGGTAAAAAACTTCATGCGTTCAGGGAATTTTAATGGCGCAATAGAAGAGGACTTCTATGGAAATAAAATTGTACCCTTTGAATTGATAAATAAAAAACCAATAGGTGCATCTGATATAGAAATAAAAACAAACAAACGCTCCAGAAGCGCAAAATTAAGAATTGCTAAAAAAATTTAAAATGCCAGAGAATACTATAAAAAAGAATAAAGAAAATGAAATTACGGATAAGAAAAGGTCCACCAATTTTATATTAAGATTTATATTATATATAGTGGGTGGTAATATTCTTACAAATAAAAAGACTTTAAAACTTTTGCCTTTTATATTGTTTATAGTACTTCTTGCCACACTTAATATATCAAACATAATATCTGTGGAAAAGAAACATAGAAAAAAAACAAATATGGAAAAAGAATTAAGTAAACTAAGAGCAGAACACAGTTTTCATTCTGAACAAGTAGCTAAAAACATAAAACCTTCTATTATCACAGAAAAACTAAAAAGATTTGAAATTAAAGAACCTAATGAACCCATTATAAAAATAAAGAAGTGAAAGATTACAAAAAAAGCATATTATCA
>CAZVOS010000522.1:0-3089 GCA_964628845.1 uncultured Bacteroidales bacterium
AGGGCTCATGAGCCCCGACAACTTTGAAAAAGTGTCGGGGCGAATAATCCCCATTTTCAGCTAGAGTTTGAGTTTATAGAGATTATGGGAGGGTTTAGGGAAGTGTGCCAGCTATTAAAGAGCGGTGGTAAGTGGGGCTATTTAACATAATGTGCTTATAGGACAGCTTTGCCCTTCGGCTGGCTCAGGGTAAAGCCCAGAGGTGGCTTGTGGGGCTGTTCCTATAAGATCACATTATGTTTAAATAGCTGTGCGACACGAGGCTACAAATATAACTGTAAAACGATGGATTATTTAGATGATTCTTGATTTTACCCTGTGCTCCTTCACAGGTAGCCTACTGATACATGCGCCTCGTGTGAGCGGGGGGTGTGGAGCTATCAGGACAAAAGTCCGTAAAGATTATCCGTGAGGATACATCATTGTTGTTAGTATTAAACAACGGGTGCTTGGCTTGGATGGTATGGTTAACATATGTGAACTGCATTTAACGTCGTAATTAACGAATAGCGAAAAATACTGACACGCTATAACCAAAAGGTAAGAGGACAAGATATGATGAGAAGCTATTATCATACAAGGATGTTGTTCCTCCGGCGGCAAAGCAGAACCTAACCCATTCGGTTATACTTGCGGAACGTGGTAAGCCTATATCATTTCACGGGCAACCGTGATAGGTCTGACGTAAGAAAGATACAACATGATGCAGGTAAAGGAGGATGGAGAAAGCAAATGCCTTGTTGTAATGACAAGGATAGAGGTCAATACCTCACTGTGAAAACAGGCAGACTTCCATCTGGTTCTCTGTTACGAGAAAGTTGTATTAAGACACTAATTCAAGAAAGCAAATGAATCGAATTAAAAGATGTGCACTTGAAGCAAACGCCAAAGCCTGGCAATCCATTGACTGGAACAAGGTTAAGCGTGAAGTAAGGTCAATGCAATCACGTATCGTAAAGGCAATAAAAGAAGGCAGACACAACAAAGCGAAAGCCTTGCAGTGGATGCTTACACACTCTTATTCTGCAAAACTACTTGCAGTTAAAAGAGTAACCGAAAACACAGGAAAAAGAACAGCAGGTGTTGATGGTATTTTGTGGAAAACTGCAAAACAGAAGATTAGAGCAGTAGAAACACTGCAAAGAAATGGTTATAAAGCCATGCCATTAAGAAGAATTTATATTCTCAAAAAGAATGGCAAGAAACGACCTTTAGGCATACCCACGATGACGGACAGAGCTATGCAGGCATTATACCTGATGTCGCTTGACCCGATAGCAGAAGCTAAGGCTGATACCTGTTCGTACGGGTTCAGAACACGCAGAAGCTGTGCGGATGCAATCGCCCGATGTTTTATCCACCTCTCAAAACCTAACAGTGCAACGTGGATACTTGAAGGTGATATAAAGGGATGTTTCGACCATATCAGCCATGAATGGTTATTGAAAAATATACCAATAGATAAGCTGGTGCTTCATCAGTGGTTAAATGCAGGGTTCATTGAAGATAAGCAATTGTTCCCAACAGCAGAGGGGACACCGCAAGGCGGTATCATCTCTCCGGCATTAGCAAATATGACACTGGACGGAATGGAACAAGCAATAAATCAGGCAATCCGAACAAAAGTAAGAGGTACGGGGCTGGTCAAACGCAATAAATACAAGGTGCATCTAATAAGATACGCTGATGATTTTATTGTTACCGCCAAAACCCCGGAACAACTGAAGGATTTTATCAAGCCTGCTATTGTTGGGTATTTCGGTCTGACCGTGCCACTGTTTTCGGTCAAACAGTGCCACTAAAAAAGACCCTACAATATTAATATTTTTCTTTTATTATTCATGTTTTAAAATTTCTTTTCTTAAACTTTCACCCTTAAGATCTATTCTGTGTGAGGAGTTTACTAATCTATCCAAAATAGCATCAGCAATTGTTCCTTCACCAATAATCTCATACCAGACTGATACAGGGATTTGAGAGACAACTATAGTAGATGATTTATTAAATCTATCATCAATAATATCCATCAGAGATTCACGGGCAAAGTTATCAAATGATTGCAGACCAAAGTCGTCTAAAATAAGCAAATCAGCACCATTAAGTTTGTTGAGTTCTTTAAGAAAAGTGCCATCAATTTTTGCCAGTTTAAGTTTATTGAAAAGCCTTGCAGTATTACTGTACAACACTTTATAGCTCATCATACAAGCCTGATGACCCAAAGCCTGAGCCAGATAACTTTTACCAACACCGGATGCTCCTGTAATAATGACACTCTCATTTTTAACTATAAAATCAAGAGTTCCAAGTCTGTTAAACATATTCTTTTCCAGGTTTCTTGCTGATACAAAATCAATATCTGCCAGTGTTGCTTGTTGACGAAAATTAGATTGCTTAAGTAAGCGTGCTGTTTTTTTGTTTTGCCTGTCTTCCCATTCATAATCGGCAAGTAAGGCCAGATACTCATCAGGCGTGTAATCCGAAGTATGATTGCTTTGTACATGTTGCAGATGCAAAGTAGCCATAGCACTTAATCGCATCTGTCTTAATCTTTCGATTGTTTGATTGTTGTTCATTAAATTTGTTTTTGTTGGTTAATAATAAGTTGATGATCCTCTTGTGTTTGCATGGGCCGGTATATGGGATGTTTTATCTTCCAGCTCTTGTATATTCATGTATTCTTTATCCATATTATTTTCTAAAATATTCTTTACTCTATTGTACGAAAAGGTAGAGCCATAGGAAGCTCGTTGACAAGCATTATTCAATCTTTCAGAACCATATAGTTTCCCTAACTGAATGACACCCATTGCACGTTTGTAAATAGGCTCGGGATAATCATTTTGGTCAAATAGACCTTTAACAAACATGATAACAGATTCACCGTGTTTGGCAGCCAGATTAGAAAAGTATTCCGGACTCCATTCACTAAAGTTCCTATGTGTGCTGCTCAAATGTTCCTTATTAGTATTGTAATATCCTTTCGCTGTATTGCGCTTGTGTAAGGCGATACGTTCATAGTTGTAGTAAATCTCAATGCTGCTGTTGGTATAATGAATTTGCGTCATTTTACCGATGTATCGGAAAGGAAC